>JAUVGT010000010.1 GCA_030593645.1 Deltaproteobacteria bacterium | reverse complement strand
GTCCAACTTCTGCGTTGTGCTGCATTTCGCAATCATTCAACGTACTATAAGTACGCTTCATGATTACGAAATTTGCACGCCTTGAATTTGAACTTTTTACGAAACCGTCTCATTCGGACTTTTTACGAGACCATCAATATTATAAGTGATTTCTGCAGCGGTGAGACTATTTGTTTTTCGCGTCCTTTCATTTTAGGCGGCGGCATTTATTGACACCATACTGTTAAACCGGATATCACAGTTAAGCTTTGACATGTTAAAATTATTCTGATATGCGACCAGATAAAACTACCGGCTGGCGGTATTTTTAGTGATATAATATTAACGGTTTATATTTGGACGGATGTATAACAAGGAGGAGGAAATCAAGATGAAGAAGAATACTGCAAAATCATTATTCATCACAGTTTTAGCCGTCATGTTTGCCGCGGGATTTTTATTTTCATGCGGGCAGGAAAGCACGGAACCGGCTAAAGTTGAAGAATCGGCTAAAGTCGAAGAACCGGTAAAAGCGGCTGATACCGGCCCGAAAACCGGCGGAACCCTGGTGATTGGCCGAAGCGGTGATACGGTTGGACTTGACCCTTCCGCTGAAACCGATGGTCACTCAATGATGATCATCGACAATATCTTTGAACGGCTCGTGGCATATGTGGATGAAGGAACAGATACCATACCCGGCCTGGCCACTTCCTGGGATATCGCATCCGATGGTCTGACATACACCTTTCATCTTCGCGAGGGTGTTAAATTCCATGACGGAACTGATTTTGACGCGGATGCAGTTGTATTTTCCCTTGGCCGCCAGATGAAGGAAGCCAATATTAAATACTTTAAAACCCAATGGGAATTTCCGGCAGAAAAAGTGTCTCCGGAATACTGGCTCATGATGGACATGGACGCTACTGTGGCATCCATTGAGGCAACAGATCTTAAAACAGTTGTTTTCAAGATGAAAAAGCGTAATGCCCCGTTTATCAATAACCTGGGTATGCATTTCGCCTCTATTGTCAGCCCGGCTGCTATGTTGAAGCACGGTAAAAATTTCATGAACAATCCCAGCGGTACCGGACCTTTTGAGCTTGATAACTGGGTAAAAGGCGATCGTGTGATTCTGAAAGCCAACCTGAACTACTGGGGCGGCCGTCCGTATCTTGACAAAGCGATTTTCAGGGCGATTCCGGAAAACTCAGTTCGTTATCTCGAGCTTAAGACCGGGAATATCGATCTTTGCCACCTTCCCGCAGCGGAAGATGTGGTTCTGGCTAAAAAAGATGATAACCTGAAAGTGATCAGTCAGCCCGGATTGAACGTTGGTTACTTAAGCTTTGGCCATAAAAAAGATCTGTGGAAAGACAAAGTAGTAAGAAGGGCCATTGCCCATGCCATCAACAAGAAAGCCATTGTTGACAATATTTATTACGGAGTTGGTGAAGTAGCCAAAAACGGTATGCCGCCGACACTGTGGGGATACAATGATGATGTTGTTGATTACGCATATGACCCGGAAAAATCAAAAGAGCTTCTGGCACAGACCGGATTTTTTGATAAACTGAAAGCAGCCGGTCAGGACAAGATCAGCCTGTGGTGTATGCCTGTAGCCCGGCCGTACAATCCTTCAGGAATGAAGGTCGGTGAAGCCATGCAGGCGGATCTTAAAAAAGTCGGTATTGAGGTGGAGCTGGTTACTTTTGAATGGGGGACATACCTGGATAAACAGCGATCACAGCCACCTGAGATGGACTTGTTCCAGCTTGGCTGGACCGGTGATAATGGTGACCCGGACAACTTCCTGGCCGTTCTCTACGATGGCGCGGCATCTCCGGCGATTCGTACGCAATGGCATAACGAGGAGTACCATCAGTTAATGCTCGATGGTGTAAACTCCACATCCAAGGAAGAACGTATAGGGATCTATAAGAAAGCCCAGGCAATCATGCATGACGAAGTGGCTGCAATACCGATTGCTCACGCATTGCAGAATACACCCTTGAAAAAGATTGTCATGAACTTTAAGAACCATCCGTTTGGAAACATATACCTTAAAAAAGTATGGAAAGACGAATAGTATCGCGTTCCGTACTATCCTAAGGGTTGTTCCATTTAACTCTTAATAGCCGGCAGGGGTATGATTATCCCTGCCGGCTTAATTAATGAGGAACTATTTTGTTAAGATTTATACTACGCCGCCTGGTGTCCATGTTTCCGACCATGTTCGGGGTTTCTGTACTCATTTTTTTTATGATACAATTGATACCCGGAGATCCGGCCCTGTTGATACTCGGCGAGAGAGCAACAGAAAGCTCGCTCAAGGCAGTGCGAATCAATATGGGCCTGGACAAACCCCTTCATGTGCAATACGGAAAATTTATGTACAAACTGGTTCAGGGTGACCTGGGGGATTCGTTTCGGAGCAATGAACCGGTAACCAAGGAAATCGCAATCTTTTTTCCGGCCACAATAGAACTTTCACTTGTTGCGATTATTATTGCCTCATTTGTCGGTATGGTGGCCGGTGTGATTTCCGCCACAAAGCAGTATTCGATTTTTGATTATTCGAGCATGGTTTTTTCAATCATGGGGATATCCATGCCCATTTTCTGGCTCGGGTTGATCTTTATACTGATATTTTCCGTGCATCTGGGCTGGCTGCCCATTTCCGGGAGGCTCAGCGCCCACATGGAGGTTGAGCTGGTCACGGGATTTGTTCTCCTGGACAGTTTAATTACAAAAAACTGGGCCGCTTTTCGGGACGCGTTCTGGCACATATTGCTTCCCGGGTTTACACTCAGCACAATCCCCATGGCACTCGTGGCAAGAATCACAAGATCCAGTATGCTTGAAGTATTGAGGCAGGACTATATCCGTACGGCAAATGCAAAGGGACTTTCGCCTCTAGTGGTTCACTATAAACATGCACTCAGGAACGCACTGATACCCATTGTGACGGTTATCGGGCTTTCATTCGGAATCCTCATGGGGGGCGCCGTACTGACGGAAACCGTGTTTGCGTGGCCCGGTATGGGACTCTGGATTTTAAACGGTGTTTATTCACGTGACTATAATGTGGTCCAGGGCGGTGTACTTCTTATTGCGTTTATTTTTATATTGGTAAATACAGTGGTTGATATTTTATATGTGTGGATTAATCCCCGTATCAGGGTAAATTAAATGAATATGTCAATGACAAAAGAAAAACCATCAGATATGCTGATCGATGAAAAGAAACCCGGGAAAAAAACCAAGTCCCACAGTCCGCTGATAGAAGCTTTATGGCGGATGCGAAAGAACAGAATCGCTGTTGTGGGGCTGATCATCATCCTGGTATTTACGATAATGGCTGTTTTCGCTCCTTTGCTTGCACCGTATGATCCACTGGATCAGTCTCTTTATGACAAATTGAAACCCCCGGCATGGCTGGAGGGGGGGGGCTGGAAAAATCCGCTGGGCACGGACGATTTTGGAAGGGACATATTTAGCCGGTTAATTTACGGCGCCAGAATTTCAATGATGGTCGGGTTTATCTCCGTGGGCATCGCATTCTTTGTGGGAACATTCCTTGGCGCGGTTTCAGGGTATTACCGGGGGATCACCGATACGATAATCATGCGTTTTATAGATATGTTGTTGTCGTTTCCTTATTTCCTGCTGGCCATGGTGTTGATGACCATACTGGGACCCAGCCTTAATAACGCGATGATTGCCATCGGAATTGTAACCATTCCCCGGTTTGCACGTGTTGTACGGGGATCTGTGTTAGATGAGTATTCCAAGGATTATGTCCAGGGTGCCAGGGCGCTTGGAGCCGGAGACGCGAGGCTGATTTTTTTTCATATCCTGCCGAATTGCATGGCTCCCCTGATTGTGCAATGTACACTCGGTTTTGGTGAAGCGATCCTTGAATGTGCCGCCTTAAGTTTTATCGGGCTCGGCGCGCAGCCCCCCGAACCGGAATGGGGTGCCATGCTGGCTCAAGCGAGGGCTCTGATTTTAAGGGCATGGTGGGTCATTACGTTCCCGGGTATTATGATACTGCTTGCGGTACTGGGGTTTAATATGCTTGGTGACGGACTTCGGGACGCGCTCGATCCTAAATTGAGAGATTAAAGGAAATTTGTATGCCAAAAACTCTGTTGGAAGTCAAAGGACTGACCACTCATTTTTTTACGGACCGCGGGGTTGCCAGGGCGGTTGATGATGTCAATTTTGAACTGCTTGAAGGTGAGACACTTTCCATTGTGGGCGAATCAGGTTGCGGTAAGAGCGTGACCGCCCTTTCAATTATGGGACTGATTCCCCACCCGCCGGGGAAAATCATAAGCGGATCGGTCCATTTTAACGGGACAAACCTCTTGAACCTTAGCGAAAGGGAGATGCGAAGGATCAGGGGTAATAAGATATCAATGATATTCCAGGAGCCGATGACATCGCTTAATCCTGTGTTCAAGATCGGTGACCAGATTGCGGAAGTGCTTAAGCTTCACCAGAACCTGAATAAAAAAGACGCCCGGGATCGGGTAATCGATTTGCTTAACCAGGTGCGCATACCTTCACCCGAAGAACGTGTCAATGACTATCCGCACCAGATGAGCGGGGGGATGCGTCAGCGCGTTATGATTGCCATTGCGCTGGCCTGTGACCCTAAAATGATTATCGCGGACGAACCGACCACGGCCCTGGATGTGACCATACAGGCCCAGATATTGTCCCTGATGGATCATCTCAGTAAAAGTACCGGGACCTCAATTCTTCTGATCACCCACGATCTCGGGGTTGTGGCTGAAACCGCTAAGAACGTCGTGGTCATGTATGCCGGCCGGGTTGTGGAAAAAGCCGATGTAAAATCCCTGTTTGATGATCCGCTTCACCCATATACAATCGGTCTGATGGGGTCGATACCCGGTATCGTCGCGAAAGATAAAAAAATACGTCTGGACGCGATCCCCGGAACGGTTCCCAACCTGTTTGATCTGCCGGATGGGTGCAGATTCAGTCGAAGATGCAAAGATGCGTTTGAACGATGTTATAAGGAAGAGCCGGAATTATTTGATTATAAGGGCGGACGTAAAGTACGCTGCTGGAAATATGAGGAAGCGTGATGAGTGCTGAAAAAAAATCCGATGATAAACTGATTACACTAAAAAATATAACGAAACATTACCCCATTTCAAGCGGTTCCTTTGGAACACGAAAGGGTATTGTAAGGGCCGTTGACGGGGTTACACTTGCGATCAATCGTGGCGAAACCCTTGGATTGGTTGGAGAGAGCGGGTGCGGTAAATCGACCCTGGGCCGGGTAATGATCCGGCTGGAAAAACCCACAGAAGGGGAGGTTCGATTTAACGGCAAGGATCTCATCAGCCTTTCACGAAAGGAAATGTCCCCCTTAAGAAACAAGATACAGATAATATTTCAGGACCCTTATTCATCCCTTAATCCAAGACATACGGTGGGTCGAATTATTGGAGAGGGCCTTCAAATCCACAATAAGGGAAGCAGAGCGGAGCAGGCTCAGGAAGTTAAGCGGCTGATGGGTCTTGTGGGCCTTCGCCTGGACAGTGTTACATCATATCCCCATGAGTTTTCAGGCGGTCAGCGGCAGCGCATCGGAATTGCCCGGGCCCTGGCACTTCAGCCGGAGCTTATCGTATGTGATGAACCTGTATCAGCCCTGGACGTGTCAATCCAGGCCCAGGTCATAAACCTGTTGCTTGATCTTCAAAAAGAATTTAATCTGACATATCTTTTTATATCTCACGATCTTTCGGTTGTACGCTATATCAGTGACCGGGTTGCAGTGATGTACCTGGGCCGATTGGTGGAGCTGGCATCCAAGGATGAACTTTACGAAAATCCGCTTCATCCTTATACCACAGCACTGCTCGGGGCGGTACCTACGGCGGACACAAAAACAAGGAAAAAAAGAACCGAACTTTCGGGAGATGTGCCCAGCCCGATTGCACCGCCGCGGGGCTGCCACTTTCATCCCCGATGCAGCAAAGCCATGCCTGTCTGCAGTGATAAAACCCCTGAATTTAAGGAGCATACCAAAAATCACTGGATCCGGTGCTTTCTGTATGACAAGAAAGCTAAAGCAGCTTAGAAGCCGGACTAAGGGTTCGCGCAAAAATAACTTCACATTTTATGCATCCCGGATTCAGGCCAGCTTTGCCCGATCCTCGACTCCAAAATCCTCGGAATAACTTGCTATGCCTGCGGTTTTGCCGTCTCAGATCGAACAAATCCGACCTAACTCCGAGCGCCTAAAATGTAAACTTATTTTTGCACAAACCCTAAATATCTTTTATCAATTTGTTTGCCGGTGATTTTTCAACTGCCTCTCCAATTTCTTTTAACATTTGCGTCAGCGAAGCCAATTCTTCTGTCTGGGCTACAGGTATATGGTTGACTCCCCTTTGCTCCATTGCATCTGTGACAAATTTAATCGATAATTTATTAATATCCAGGGCGGGTTGGTAAGCCACTTCATTGGTGTTTTCAGGAATGGTATCTGACAGCAGATGAGATTCAACCAGTTCATGGAGTATCTGGCGTACCAGTCGGATCGGGACCTCAAGGATTTGAGAAATCTGATCAGCGGTGTAAGGCTTTTTCCCTTTTGAAAAACTAACCGTGATCAGGTGAATGATCTGAAGGGAGAGAAGTTTTTTGAAATAGGGACTGATTCTCAGATAATCGGGTTCAAATTCATATGTATCGACATTTTGGTGAGCAAAAGAGATTTCAGCACCGATTAATACTATTAACCAGCTGGCCTGAATCCAGATCAGAAAAAGAGGCAGAGCGGCCAGGCTGCCGTAAATTGCGTTATGTTTCGCAAGAGTGACCTGGAAATAGATATATCCTGACTGCGCGATAATATAAATCGTACCTGCCGCGATTCCCCCAACCAGTCCGGATGCAAATCTGACTTTTGTATTCGGCATTAAAATATAAATAAAGGTAAACAATACCCAGATCAAACAATACGGCAGGAGATTAAGAATAAAAAAAATAAACGGGCTGAACTTGCTGATCAAGGTAATTTTTTCCGTGATTGAACCTATCTGGGTGGTAATGAAGACCGGCACACTGCCGGACATGAGCAGAAGGATCGGAACAAAAAATAAAAAAGAGAGATAATTGCTGAATTTTCTCCGTAGGGCCCGGCGGCTTTTGATTTCCCAGATATTATTAAATGATCCTTCGATATGATTCAGCACTTTTAAAACGGACCAGAGCAGAATGATAATCCCGATACCGGCTATCATACTTCCTTTTGTATTTTCAAGGAGTATATAGGCGTAATCGATAATTCGTTTCAGTAATTCTTCTTGCGTCGGAAATTTACTCAGAAGCTGTATCTCAAGGGTTTTTTCAAATCCAAATCCTTTGGCAATGCCGAGTGCCAGGGCGGCCATCGGACCAATCGAAAGGAGTGAGTAAAATGTCAGAGCAGATGCCCTTAAAAGGCATTGATCCTCATATAAACCGCGTATTGCCAGCAGGATAATCCGAACCTGTTTGATGATAAATGATTTTTTATTCGGCAGGCTTTTTAGCCGGAAACGCCAGATATCGATTTGAATAAATTGGACAATTTTATGATAAATAGTTTGCATTTTATTAAATTATGACCAGCCGGGTTCGAAGCAGAGTTCCTGCAATCTCCCCACATTTTTTAGGAATATAAAGTAGTAATTTTATAATTACCATAAACTATATAGTGACAGGGATTGAGTTGCAAGCGGATTATGGATGTTCTATGATGTCCCCCTCGAATTTTGATTTTTTTAGCATAAGATAGCGATTATTATGTTTTTAATTGAAAATTCATTAAATAAGTGCGAACATTGATGGTCTCGTAAAAAGTCCGAATTAGACGGTTTTGTAAAAAGTTCAAATTCAAGGCGTGCAAATTTCGTAATCATGAAGCGTACTAATAGTACGTTGAATGATTGCGAAATGCAGCACAACGCAGAAGTTGGACTTTTTACGAGACCGTCAATATTTGAAACCTCTTTTAGAATGATTAAAGAATATAATACAGGAGAATCCAATGTATAAAACAAAAACGGGTGAATTCGGCTGGAAAAGTGATATGAAAATCAAACTGTCTGAAAAAATCAAACAGGATCTGAAAACCGCAATGTTGAATAAAGACATTGAAGTTCGTGATACAATCAGACTGATCATGGGCGAATATCCGAGCCTTACCATACCCATTACTCTGGAAAGTGGTAAAAAGACCACACGGGTGAAAAAACCCGAGGAGATTACCAACGAAGATTTACAGGGGGTTATGCAGAAACTTTCAAAATCAGAGAAAACGGTCTTAGACATAAAAAACCAGGAACCGTCAGAGTACCTGAAAATTCTTGAGGCTTATCTTCCAAAGATGGCCGGTAAAGAAGACATTACTTTATGGATCAATGAAAACGTTGATTTTTCAAAATTTAAAAATTCGATGCAGGCGATGGGTGCAATAATGAAGCATTTTGGAAAAACTGCTGATGGAAACCTTGTTAAAAAGATTTTACAGGAAAGGTGAAACAATTCATTAAAGTATGTATTATTGAAAGGAGACATGTATGTGGGAGATCATTGCGGATCCGGCTGAATATGGAATAGAAGCCCTGGAAGATGGCATCAACAATCATAAAGAAGTTTTCTCTGTAGAGGACCGAAATAAATGGGCGGAAGAAATCGGAACTTTTATTTCAAAACTGGACGGTATGACTGATAAGGCCAAAGACCTTCAAAACCTTTTTGCGGGTACAGATGAAATCCAGGTGACACCGTCATCTCTTAAGACTCTGAAGATCGAGCTGTTTAATATTAATGATGCTGTAAATAAAGCCCTTGATGTGGCTGGCCGGATTGAAAAACAGATTATAAAAAAATAGACTTTAAAAGTGCGCATTCAGAATTGAAACCTTCAATAGAAGTGGTTTCATGACCTCCCATCGAGTTCAATATTGATAAGAGAAGGGCGGAATTGGAATCCGTCCCTACACCCGATTGCCGGAGATTCCGCCTTGCGCGGGAATGGTTTTCGAACCACTTATGACGGTTTCGTAAAAAGTCCAACTTCTGCGTTGTGCTGCATTTTGCAATGATTCAACGTACGATAAGTACGCTTCATCATTACAAAAATTGCACGCCTTGAATTTGAACTCTTTACGAAATCGTCTAATTCGGACTTTTTACGAAACCATCACTTATGGACTTTACGATAACATGCGAACACGCTAAAATGGAAGACAAAAAAAACATCTTCAGTTCCCTGTCAGAGCATCAGATCGAAACCTTTCAAAAATACTGCACGGAAGAAACGTATCATGCCGGCGAGGTTGTATTTTATGAAGGTTCAGTTGGTGATACAGCGTATATCATCCTGATGGGGGGTGTTGAGATATGGAAGGATTATGACACTCCGGAGCAGGGCCTGCTGGCGGTTTTCAATTCCGGTCAGATGTTTGGAGAGATAGCGGTTCTTGATGATCAGGCCAGAAGTGCTACCGTTGTTGCAAGGGAAGTTGTTAAACTCCTGTCCATAAACAGGGACGACTTTTACAGGGTAATCAAGGAAAACAATACAATATCCATGTCGATTATGAAATCCATGTCCGGTATGGTTCGTGATCGTACGGATAATTTCGCGGAAGATCTAAAAGCCAGGAATCGTCAGCTTGAAATATCCCATAGACAGCTGGAACTTGAAATTGAAGAACGTAAGAATGCCGAATCCGCGCTGATCGACTCCAAAGAAAAATTGAGGATTTTGTCTTCACATCTACTCAAGGCCCAGGAAGTTGAACGGATTAGACTCTCCAAAGAACTCCATGATGATTTAGGTCAGTCTCTTGCGCTTCTCAAGCATCTTGTCAGGTCTATAGAGAAAAAATCAAATCTGGAACAATCCTTTAATCATGAAGCACATGATCACTGTATCGATTATGTTGATGGGATCATAGAGAACGTGCGGCGAATTTCAAGGGATCTTAGACCCTCCATCCTGGAAGATCTGGGTTTTTCAGCCGCTTTTAGAAGTCTTACGGAAAATTTTTCAAGGCAATACTCCATTCAGATATCAGTTAATATAATCGATGTTGACGATCTGTTTTCCATGGACACACAAACAAATCTATACAGAATATTTCAAGATGTCATGACCAATATTGGAAAGCATGCCCAGGCAGGATGTGTCACTTTTTCCATAGAAAAAGAGGATGACAAATGTATATTTGTTATCGAAGACGACGGCAAGGGATTCGAGCTAAAGGATACACGGAACAGAAAAAATCCTGTAAAAGGTATCGGTCTGAATACAATAGAAGAGCGGGCCAACATGCTGGATGCTTCACTTGTTATCGACAGTATAACCGGTAAAGGCACAAAAATAGTGCTTGAAGTTCCGTACTAAAAAAGGTGAACAACTGCACTCACCAATTCCAGGGGCCGCATGGCCCATGGAATTAGTTATGTTGCGAGTGCATGGTTATCATTAAATATTGGTTGAAACCGCTCACCCAACAGGCAGCCTGACAATAAACTTCGCGCCCTTTCCGGGTTTCGATTCAACACTCATCGTCCCATTATGGTTCTCGGTGATAATGAAGTAGGAGACTGACAATCCAAGGCCTGTTCCCAGTCCCACGTCTTTGGTGGTAAAAAACGGTTCAAAAACACGTTTTCGGATTTCTTTGTCCATACCGGGGCCATTGTCTTGAATTTCGGTCCGTATCATATCCTCTTCCTGATATACCCGGATAATCAATTGAGGCGGTTCTTTATTTTCTTTTTGGGTCATCATGGCCTGGGCGCTGTTTTTTAGAATATTCAGAAATACCTGCTGTATTTTACCATGTTCACAATAAATATCGAATTGTCCTTGAGCATATTCCCGGACAATATTGATTTTACGGAAATCATACTTTTTTTTCAGATCATAATCGCTCGATGCGAGATCGATTGTTTTGTCGATCAATTCAATGAGGTTATTTTTAGTTTTTTCAGGCTTTCCCATGCGGCTGAATGATAACATGTTGGCCACTATTTTTGAGGCCCGCCGGCCTGATTTCACAACCGAATCGATCATCCTGAAAATATCTCTTTTCTCCACATAAGTTCGTATGGATTGAAATTCAACCCCGCATTCTTTGGCCGTTATTATATTTTTTTTGATATCGGATGATAAACGGTTTTGTATCACCTGGATATTTTGAAGAATACCCGCAAGGGGGTTGTTGATTTCATGGGCCATACCCGCTGCCAGCCGTCCTACTGAAATCATTTTTTCAGATTGTATCATCATTTCTTCAATACGCATTCGATCAGTGATATCATCGACCCTGATTACCGCACCTTCAATTCCGTTTGTGATCAGCGGGTAAACTGTTAATTCGGAAAAGCGGGTTTCACCGTTGACCTGATGGCTGATTTTTGAGTCTCGATGTATTTTTCTGTTTTGAATCGCCTGGGCCACATTATCCATTTTTTTTGCGAGTAACGGAAAGACCTCTTTTAGCTTTTGCCCCTGTGCGCTGTCTGCTGCTATCCCCGTAGCTTTTTCTGCCTCCAGATTCCATTGTTCAACTTTTCCTTCTATATCAACGCCCACAAGTACTGACGGCATGGAATTGATGATGTTGCTTAAATACTTGCGAAGACTGGACAACGCATTCTCCGCCTTTTTTCGTTCAGTGATATCACGGTATATGACAAACCCCCCTGTTATTTTTTTGTTGAGAATTATCGGGGTGATAAGAACGGATACCTCAATGAGAGAACCATCTTTATGGCGTCTGGTGGTTTCAAGTATAGATCTTTCCGTGTTTTGGGAATCATATATTTCCGGACCAAATGGGAGTTTGAATTTATCCGGTGTGATCAGATCATCAATGTGTTTGCCTATAGCTTCTTCAGATGTGTAGCCAAATAAATGTGTAAAGGTTTTATTGATCATTGTTAATTTCTGATTAACATTTCCGATGGCGATTGCTTCCAATGGATTTTCAAAGAGCTGGATCAAAAACGCCTTTTCTCTTTGAAGTTCCTGCGCAGCGCTTTTTCGAAGGCTGATATCTTTTAGAAAGCCTTCAATAAACAGTATATTACTATCAGAATCCCTTACAAGCCGTGCGGTGAGCAGGCACGAAAGTTTGCTTCCATCTTTTTTTAATAACTGCAGTTCTCTTCCGGAAAGGGTTTCATTTTTAGCCAGATGAGAAATAATATCCTCGCGCTGGGAAGGGTCCGCATACAATTGTTGAGCGATATTGGTAATGCTTGATTTTAAGTTTTCGGCACTGTCATATCCGAGCATGAGCGCCAACGCCTGGTTTGAGCTAATGAACTGCCCTTTGATACTTGACTGGAAAATACCATCGGCTGCGTTTTCGAAAATACTTCTGTATTTCTCTTCCGCTGCCTGGAGGCGAGACATTTGCAGATTTAATTTTTTGTTCATTTTTTCCAGAACAGCGATAAATGGCTGAAACTCAGCGCTTGCGCGGGGATAAGTTGATATATCATATGAACCAGACGCATAGGATTCCGCGATTTGGTTGAGCTGGTCAAGAGGCTTTCTTAAGAGCGTGCGCAGAAGAAAACCGGTCAAAACGGTTATAACGATCAGGCCGGCAATGATAGGAATGATTGACTGCAGGAGAAATTCTTCTTGAATATTCTTATAAGCTTGTAATGTAAGAGAAAGTTCTACTGAACCCACCCATTTTTTTTTATAAAAAATATTTTTTTTCCTGATTACCTGAACATCTGAGTCATCTTTTAGTGTGTGAAAATAGACACTGCCAAATGAGTCTTTAATCGTCAATCCAGCCACCAGGTCGTTTTGAGAATAAACAGAACCTATCTGCCTGATGTATTCACTATCGTAGGACCAAAGTGATAGGCTGAGACTGTCTGTTAGAAAAGCGATATATTCATCAGCTTTATTATTTAACTGGATTTGTGCTTTTCTGGATGCATAAAAATAGTTGGCAATGATAACGAAAGCAGAAACAGTTACAACGGCCAGTATCAAGCTGACTGTCAGGCGCCTGGATATTGAAGGGGGTACTGGCTGGTTTCCAGGTTGCAGTAACTCCGGTTCAATCGTGGAGTTTGACATCTGATTTTCGTTCATCATTAACCGCCTCTGTTGGAACCACTTATGCCATTGATATCTCACTAATTTTTTTATAAGAGCGTATGACTTATGTCATCTGCCTGTAGAAAGTTTGTGAAAATTCCGGGATGGTGTCAATCCAATATCTCTCTGATGGTTTTTGCTATTTTATTGATGGTAAACGGTTTCATGATATACTTCTTTATTCCGGCGGCTCTTGCCTTTTTTTCATCAATCAGATCATTAAAGCCGGTGCATAGTACAATAGGAATATCGGGCCGTATCAGCATGATCTCTTTAGAAAGTGTTTCACCTGTCATATGGGGCATGGTCATATCTGTAATTACAATATCGAAGAAATCAGGTTGCGCCCGGAATGTATTTAAAGCTTCTTCCGGGTTAGTGGTTGTAATGACCTGGTAGCCCAGCCCTTCAAGTATATTTTTTCCTACATCAACAAGCAGTTCTTCATCATCAACGAACAAAACTCGTTCATTCATCCCTGATGGCGATTCATCCGATTTTTTGCTTTCCAGTACGGATTCATTTTCAACTCCGGGCAGGAATATGTTAAATGTGGATCCGAGTCCCTGATTACTTTTTACTTCGATTAATCCGCCTAGACTTTTAACAATTCCATGAACCACGGCCAGACCAAGCCCCGTGCCGACATCTTTTTTCTTTGTTGTAAAGTATGGATCAAAAATTCGTTCAATAATCACCGGTTTCATACCGTGCCCGGTATCGGAAACAGAGAGTTTTACCCAGCTTCCCGGGGGAAGATCCGGATGTGAGCTTGATCTATCATCGGCGGGTTCTATTTCATCAAGGGTCACTTTAAGGATACCGCCGGTTTTTTCCATGGCATGATTTGCGTTTGTGCACAGGTTCATCAGTATCTGGTGTATCTGAGTCGGGTCGGCCTGTATCAGAGCTGAAGATGCAGTAATCTTCTGCTTTATTTCAATGGTACTCGGCAATGCCGCTTTCATAAGTTTAAGGACTTCTTTGATGATCAGGCTGATCTGAATTGCCTGGTTTGTTTTTTCACTCTGTCTGCTAAAGGCGAGAATCTGCATAATCAGCTCACTGGCGCGCTGGCTGGCTGTAAGAATATGATCTGTTTTTGTTTGTGCTTCATCCATGTCGGGGAGTAGAATTTTCAAAAGACTTGCATTGCCCATGATTATCGCAAGTATGTTGTTGAAGTCATGGGCGATTCCGCCAGCCAGTGTTCCGATGGCTTCCATTTTCTGGGCCTGTCTTAATTGAGATTCCAGTTGTTTCCGTTCGGTAATATCTGTGATGAAGCCTTCGAGCGCTTCGGGGGCGCCCGATTTATCAAAAATGAGCACATTCCGCTGGTACATCCATTTTTCCGCCCCTGATCTGTGAACAGTTAAATACTCATAAACTTTATAAGTTTCTCCTTTTATCAGGTTATACCATTGTTTTTTTAAGAATTGAGACCAATTTTTATGAATAATTTTCCAGATCAGTTTTGGGTTATTGTAGAATTCTTCCGGAGAATATCCGAAAGTCTCTTTTGATGCCGGGCTTACGAATTCGAACTTTCCTTCCGGAAGCGCCAGCCGGAAAATAACATCTCTTGCATTTTCAGCAAGCCGTTTAAATCTTGCCTCAGTTTCTTCCAGCGCCTGAGTCGCGGCGGTGAATTTATGTTCCAGTTGAACCTGGTACGCCCTGTTTTCGTGTATCAGCTTTGCCCGTTCGAGAGCTTTTTCAACTGAATGGAGAAGTACAGACATATCTTCAATCGGTTTTAATAAATAATCCCACGCTCCAAGGCGCAGTGCTTCAACCACATCAGCGATGATACCTGATCCTGATACAACAATAACCGGTGTGTCCGGAGAATTTTTCATGAACCAATCGAGAACATCAAGGCCATCCATTTCAGGCATCCGGAGATCCACAAGAACCAGATCCGGTTTTTCTTTTTTAAAATATTCAATACCGATTTTTCCGTTTTCCGCTTCTATTACCGCGTAGTCGTAATCTTCGAGGAAATTATGAATACTTTGGGTGACAACTTTCTCATCATCAATGGTCAGGATCAAAGGTGTTTTATTATCTGACATACACTTATTCTTTTTGGGGACCTTTATCATAGACAGTATATCGGGTTGATCCTTTTGGGGCGCTGCTGTTTACTTGGCTGTTTTGATGTTCAACAGGTTTTTAATCAGAGTGTCCGGGTCGATAAGTTCAAGGGTATAAAGATGCCTGAAAAGACCATTTTTACTGAATGGTTTGGGTAAGTATGCGTCACATCGACTTTTGAATGCGTTTATCAGATTTTCTTTCAGTGGGGCGCCTGAGACCATAATTATTTTTGCTTTATTCCGGCTGGGTATATTATTCTCATCTTCAATTTGTCGAAGTTTGCTAAGAACAGCATGGCCGTTCATTTCCGGCATCATTATATCCAGACATATCAGCCGATACAGGGTATCGGATTCAATAGAATTAGTATATACTTCTATTGCCTCTTTTCCATCCGTTGCAATATCGCATTCACCGAAAGGTGAGAGAAAAGATTTCAGCATTTTTGCGTTTGTCATGCTGTCATCTACTATAAGACTTCGCATTTATTTGAGCTCCTTAACTATTTATTTGTATCCTTTGTCCGCAAGAAATTTTTTTACCTGGGTATAATCCTTTTCAATTAACTTTACCAGAGAGCTCATAACCTCCCGGTCTTCTGACGCGGTCTTGCTTTCAACCATTAATGCCGCTTTATACAGTTCGATTGCGCCGATATTAGCGGCTGCTCCTTTCAGTGCATGAGCGGCATGCGCGATTTTATTAGAATCATTTTCCGCTAAAGCCTGCTTGATCGAATTGATCTGTCCGGGTGCTTCGCTAAGAAAAGCAGTCAGGACTGTTGTCAGAATTTCCTCATCATTGCCTATCCTGTAAAGCAGATCATCCCATTCGAAAGAAGTGTTTTGTTCAGCTGTAAGCACTTGTGTTTCGTTTGGAAATGACCCTGCAGATGTTTTTTTATTTAGAGCGTTATTTAGAGCCCGGGTCAGTTTATCCGTGCTGATCGGCTTGGATATATAGTCATCCATACCGGCCTCAAGACACTTTTCCTTATCTCCACGCATTGCGTGTGCCGTCATGGCAATAATTGTAACCCGTTTAAAGCCTGGATCATCTTTTTTCCCAGGGCTTGCCATTAACTTTGTGTGTTCACGTTTTCGTATGCGGCGAGTGGTTTCAAGACCATCCATCAACGGCATCTGAACATCCATTAATATGATTTCATAAGATTTTCGATCAAGAGCCTCGAGTACTTTCCGGCCGTTGTTCGCGGTGTTCACATTATATCCCATTTTAGTAAGAAAAGCCCTCGCGACTTCCTGGTTTGTTTCGCTGTCCTCAGCAATGAGGATAGTGGCCCGGCTTTTCTGGCTCTCCATAATATTATGCCGGGTAATGAGTGGAGCCGGTTCTGTTTTTGAGGGATATGAACCAATAGCCAGAACCGCACGAATACAATCAAAAAGAAGTTTGTACTTGATGGGCTTGGTGAGATACGCGGAGAATCCGACTTTTTCAAAATGAGCGGCATCACCCCTTTTTCCTATGGGTGTCATCAATATCAGGGGAGTATGCTGAATACTATTATTCTGGCGTATTTTTTTGCATAGTTCTTCACCGTTCATCCCGGGCATATGAAAATCGATTAATGCGATATCAAACGGGGACTTCAAGGTAGCGGCGGCTTTCAATTTTTGAAGGGCGGATTCGCCGTTCGGCGCATCATCAGAATAACTTCCATAAGCCTTGATTTGTTTTTGAATGACCATTCGGTTGGTTTCATTATCGTCAACCACAAGTATCCGTTTACCGCGAATATCTTTGGAGAACTCAAGAGTCTTCATATCGGATTTTAACTGTTTTTCAAACGGAATAACAAACCAGAAAGTTGATCCCTGTCCTTCAACACTTTCTGCACCGATTGTACCCTCCATCATTTCGCACAGTCGTTTTGAAATTGAGAGCCCGAGTCCTGTTCCGCCAAATTTTCTGGTCATGGACGAATCGGCCTGTGTGAATGCTTCGAATATGGTCTGGAGTTTATCAGCGGGTATACCGATACCCGTGTCTTTTACCGCAAACCTGACTTTTACGATCGTTTTGTCTTCATATTCCAATGAAACCTTTAGGACAATTTCACCCGTGATTGTGAATTTGATCGCGTTACCCGCCAGGTTTGTTAATACCTGGCGCAGTCGACCCGGGTCACCCTTTATGTTGGAATACACATCCGATTCGATTTCACAGGTGTACTCCAGACCTTTTTCATGAGCTTGTACAGCCAGAATATCATTAATATCTTCAAGGGTGGTCCACAGGTTAAAATCGATGATTTCCAGGTCAAGTTTTCCTGCTTCTATTTTTGAAAAGTCAAGTATGTCATTGATTAGATTTAACAGGGCTGATCCGCTTTTTTGTATGGTTTGTGAGTACTGGCGCTGTTCAGGAATCAACTGGGTATCCAGTAAAAGTTCTGCCATCCCAAGTACACCATTTAACGGTGTTCGAATCTCATGACTCATGTTTGCCAGAAATTCACTTTTTGCCTTACTTGCCGCTTTAGCCTCCTGCGCCATCCAGGTGGCGTGTTCTATTGCTTCCTCCAGCTGCATATTCGTCTGCTTCAATTCATCGGTTCGTTCTTTTACCAGTTCCTCCAGATGGTCCCTATATTTTACAAGCTCATTCTCGGCTTCTTTTCGGACTTCAATTTCTCTGGATAATGAATCATATGAGGCTTCCAGCTGAGCGGTTCTCTTTTTTACCTCCTCCTCAAGGTGTTCTTTGTACCGGCGATTCTCCAGTGTCAGACGGGTCCGTTCCAAAGCCTTTTGAACGGCGTAAAGAAGCACTTTCATATCCTGGATCGGTTTGAGAATGAAATCACATGCACCCAGACGGAGCGCTTCAATGGCATCCGAAAGTATTCCCGTGCCTGAAATGACAATAACGGGTGTTTCGGGTTTCTTTTTTGTTACTGTAGACAGCACATCCATCCCATCTACTTCCGGCATTTTTAGGTCCACAAGAAGCAGGTCCGGATTTTTTTCTTCAAATAACTCAAGACCGACACGGCCATTTTCCGCTTCGATGACATTGAATTTGTAGTCTTCCAGGAATCCCCGGATTGCTGCCCTGAGTATTTTTTCATCATCAATAACCAGTATGAGCGGTGATTTCATATCGATCGAGGTCATTTATCTTTTGCCTCCATCAACCTGTCAATGCCTTTAATAAAGACTGTTAAATCTAAAACGGGTTTTAAATATACATTTTCGGAGTGCATGCCTATCTGTTCGAGTTCTTTTGTGAGACGATATCCGGTTGAACCGGTATGTATCATATATTGTAATGATGGCACAATTTGTTTTGCCTTTAAAATCAATGCTTCACCACTCATGCCCGGCAGGCGCATATCAACGATCGCGATATCAAATGTAGTTTTGGCAAGGAGCACAAGAGCCTCTTCAGCGCTTTCAGCGGATTCAACTTCATAATTATAATCCGTCAGAAATTCCTTTAAACTGTCACATATAAACGGTTCATCATCAATGACCAGCACGCGGGCGGCAAATGGCATAAAAAGATCTCCCTGATATTGAGTTCCAAGATATAATAGGCATGGTATTAATATCACAAAATAATTATGCAATTATTATTCCAGAATTCCATTAGTTGGAGAAGGTTCTTATTTTATAATTTGAATTTTTCGACCATTTCCTTCAAATGGTTCGCCACTCTTGAAAGTTCTTCCGCGCTTAGGTTAACCTGGGAACCGCTGTTTGATATTTCGTTTGCGGACTGATTGACCTCTATTATATTTGACGCGATTTCACTGGCAGCGTTTGAGCTGCTGGATACCTTTTCATTAACTTCCTGGATGCCGTTTGAGGCCTGAGCCACATTGTCCGCAATTTCACTCGTTGTTGTGGATTGTTCTTCAATCGCGGTGGCGATTGTCGCGACAATATCGTTTACATCATTTATCACATTGGATATCTTTTCAATACGGGTAACAGTCTCCGCTGTTGAATTTTGAATTCCATCAATTTTCTGTTTGATTGCACCGGTGGCCTCAGCGGTCTGTTTTGCAAGCTCCTTTATTTCGTTTGCAACGACCGCAAACCCCTTTCCGGCTTCTCCGGCCCTGGCGGCTTCGATTGTTGCGTTTAAGGCCAACAGGTTGGTCTGCTCAGATATTTCATTGATTGTTTCCGTCACTTTACCAATATCCTGTGCTGCCCTGCCGAGTTCATCCACTTTGTCCAACGTGTTCTTTGTTTCCGAGACAGCGGTACTGCTGATTGAGCGGGCATTTTCGGAGTTTACGGCTATTTCATTGATGGTTGCAGTCATTTCCTCGGTTGATACGGACACCATATTTATGTTCGTTGAGGACTGTTCCATGGCGGCAGCCACGGAGGCCATATCCGAGCTCATCTGTTTGGTGGCTTCCGTGACAATTGAAGATTTTCTGGTCATATTCCCTGTACTGCCGGCCATTTGATTTGAAAGATCAAGCAGTGTAGAAGAAAATCCATTCAGCATTTTAGAATCTCTGAATATATCTGTGATCATTTCATGAAGTTTTGCAAGGAATTCGTTAAATTCTTTGGCCATATCTCCCATTTCATCAAATTCGATTGATTCGATTCTCTTAGTGAGATCACCTTCGCCTTTTGTAATATTGATCAGACTTTTTGAAATGTGTAATATCGGTTTGATGATTATTTTTTTAATACTCAAAAACAGGGCAATAAATATGGCCGCGTCGAGAAATAATATTGCAAATACAATTTTATAAAGGAAACTCCTAAGCTCTTTTTCAATAAATTGATGAGTCAGATACACTTCAAGATATCCCAGGGTTTCATTCTCTTTGGTGATATTTTTTCTTTTAACAATATGTTCTGGGTTTATATCAGCACTGGTGGTTATAATGTTCCACTTTGAATCCCGGGATACTGCAGACAGGACTTTATTTGTATCTTTTGTCCGTATAATGATGGAATAAACCTGTTTTTCCATCAATTCGACCTTCAATATTTTTTTTATATATTCTTCATCCATAGTGTAAATGGGTTTTTCCAGAAGTTGAGACAGCTGCAATGATATTATCTCTCCTAATTGATCAAGCTGTCTATATTGTCTGTCCGATCTCACTTTATAGATATAGGTCAAAGAGTACACGGTTAATATAGCGGTTATGGTGAAGATAATGATTACACTTAATTTAGACTGAATGCTGTTTAGCTTCATCCAGTGAAATATGTTCATGCTTTATACCTCCCGACTTATTTAATGGATATACGGTCATTCTCAAGATCATCAATTATATCATAAAATCCAAATTTCTTACAAGAACCTATCTTAAAAACACATCACAGGTTTAAGGGCGGAGCTACATGCCAGAGGAAAATACGTTGTATGCTCTGCTTTTTCAATGGCCTGCGCCTTGCTCTCAATCATAACCAATAGGTTTGAGATAGGTTCAAGATATTATTTAACAGGTCAGCGGAAGTGATAGTGATGATAAAACTGTACATGTCTTTGGGATCAAAGCATTCGTCAAATTATTGACAATCGATTCTAAGGGTTCGCGTAAAAATAAATTCACAAATTTTAAGGGTCGAGGCGCCCAGTCGGCAAGGCGCAAAAGTGCAGAAATATCAAGCATATTTCGAGGTTATGCAACGCAGCCGAATGGAATGATTCGCCCCTTAAAATGTAAACTTATTTTTGCGCGAACCCTCAGGTTCCGAGATTCTTATTAATTTTAAGTTTTGTGACCGATAATATTTCTGATGTTTCAACGCTGATCAGTTTCAGAAAGACGATATATTGATTTTCCTTCTCTACCATCTTGCCTGTGATGATCATCTTCGCGCCAAGAAGTTTCCCTGTGCGGGCGGCGTTTTCATCGTCAACAAGTCCTGTCATCTGAAGGCCGATTTCATCTAATACTTTTTGGAGATCATTGCGTTCGATCGCCTTGAATGAAGTATTTCTGCTGAAAGAGAACAAGAGTTGTTCGGTGAAGTATTCCGAGTCTGTTTTAAAGGTTTCATCAGTCACTGTTATCGGGGTAACGGCTGTGGGTGTTTTCGGCTTAATCACAAATGTTGAATAGTCAATAAGCTGGCTGATGGCTTTGTCAAAGAGTTTTTTAAGTGTATCTTCATTTTTTTCTTCCTCAATCTTCTGCGCCTGAAAATAATCTTCTCCTTCCGCCAGGGGCTGATTGGTCAAATGGCTGATTTCTTCTTTGGCGATACGAATGATTATGGCTTCAAGCTTATCGGTCTGGTAATTGGAGCCTGTATGGTGGCTGACGCTCCCTGTACGTCCGCCTTTGCTTTCCCCTTTTTCACCATATGTAAGGAAGATATATTTTCCATAGGTAAACTGGGCAATCTGCCTGAGTACGTATTCACCGGATAAATCAAGTCCCCCGGTTCCAATACTGAAGAATTTAATGGCTCTTTTTTTCGCGTCAATCGCGGCTTTCACGTATGTATATTTCTGGCCATAATTAAGATGGGGCGGCGCGTCAGTAATTACAAATCCAATCCGGATGCCGTCGGGGTTCCAGTTTATTTTTTTGATTGAATCTTCAAGGGCGGATTGAAGATCTTCCGGTGTGTCTCCGCCGCCGCCGGCCCTGACCTTACGAAGATCATTGATAAAATCATCAAGATTTTCTGTTAATTGAATGACCTTTGTTTTATATTGATCTTTTCTGTCTCGATATAAAACCATCCCGAAACGTACCTCCGGTTTGGAGGAGAGGGAAGATATATTCAGGTTTATTATCTCTATGGTTTTTTTCAGCCGGTTAATTTCTTCTCCCATACTGCCGGTGGTGTCCAGGACAAACAGGATATCAACGGGGACATTGGAGAAGCTGCCTCTTTGACTCTTTAGGTTGACTTCTATTTTCCTACGGCTTTTTCTGTCGAAATTTACTTTAACCGTATCCTGGTTGTAAGATATCCTGGCACTGTATGTTGAAAAGTTTCCGCCCGTTTCCGATGGAAAAAACATATAGGTACCATCCGCGTATGTTTTACCTTCTACGATGAGGTTTTTTTGACCATAAATTTTGACTCGCGCATTCGGCACGGATTGGCCGCCGGCATCTTTTATCTTAAATACTATCCTTTCATTAATGTTGAGGGGAAGATGTTTCGCGTGACTGAATTTATTAAGAAATGTTATAAAGTAATTAAACTGTTTGTTGTCATCTGAAACCCCCGCTTTTAACCCGGAAGTGGTTTCTTTGCCGGCGCCATAATGCCCCCGTACTGTCATTTTCCCGCTCATTCGTCTTGATGTCTTAGCCGAACGTTTGGGCGCGTCTGCCGGTTCCATTGTCGAAGTTACAGGTTCGTCATAAACAGATGCATCTGCCTCACTCTTTGCTTCAGGTGCACTGCTTCCTGTTTCCGTAGTTTCTTCCGATTCTATTATTGTATCTTTTGTTTTCGGAGCGGATGTTTTTGTTGCCGCCGTACAGCCATAGATAAACAGGCCGGTTAAAAGCAAACATAAGAAGATATTACCATATCTGAAGTCATTGATTTTCATTTCATGTCTCCTGGCCCGGTTTTGACCGGTCATTTTAATAAAATATCCTGATTTTTTGGTTTGCACGGGTAAAAGTCGATCTGTAAGTGGTTTCTCGCTTATAGTCTATTCCCTCCAATCATGCTCTGCATGTTTCAGAGGTCAAAAGACTACGATAAATAGTTCCGCATTTACCTTCATGTCTTCTTTCCCTTTATAATCGAGGATTTCAAGATGTGACAAGTAAATCTTTCCTGTCACTTTTTTCCAGGCAGGATATTTACGAGATATGACTGTTTCGATTGCGGATCTGTAAATCGCCGGAAACGATTTTTGGAAATCGGCCGTACGAAAGGAGGTTTTATAGATCAGGCCTTCCTTACGATTCGAACGAGGCATCTTGATTGATGTGGTTTGTTTTACCAGGACGCGGTTGCCGGTCAAATAATAGTACTCGGTATCCGGCATCTTGATTGTTCCCTGATAATTTGTTTCATATGTTTTGACAATCGCGCGCGGTTTTTTTGTTTTTGAATATCTAAACTGGGCACCGGACATATGTGCCGCGAGACAGGCACTGGCCAGGCGACGCGCCTTCTGGCGCGCGGTTAATTTTTGTTTTGCCATGGCCGGCGGCCGGATTCGGGCAAATCCATACCCTGTTATTTTAATTGTATCAGGGCCTTTATCATCTGCGGTATCTTTGATTTGTTTCCTCTGACAGCCCGCGATAGCGACCATTGATATCATGATTACTGTAAGTAGAATCTGGATGTTTTTTTTCATCATTTTTTTCACCTGTAAATAGATTCATCAATTATTTCTGATCATATGTCCTGCTATTTCCTTAAGAAATTTTGACGCTGCCATTGCTGTGATTCCTGATGGGTCGCGTTTCGGATTAAGCTCAACGATGTCTGCCCCGACAATAGGGGCGCGAACAGAATGAATGATTTTCAATACATCACGTGTGGACAAACCACCGGGTTCATGGTGTGAAACGCCGGGCGCAAAAGCCGGATCCAGAACATCCAGATCAAGGGAAAGGTAAACAGGACCGTCAAAATCAGGACTATACGGGTTCTGATCCATATCAATCGATTTCACATCAAATCGCTCAGCCTGACTCCGCAAGTGAGGGGTCATGGTGCGAATGCCGACCTGAACCAGATGATTTGGAGGACAATTTTCCATGATTCTGGCAAAAGGGCAGGCATGAGAATGGCGGTTCCCCTCATATTCATCATAAAGATCCGGATGGGCGTCAAAGTGCAATATATTTAAGGTCTGATATTTGTTTTTGTATGCTTTGAAAATGGGATAAGTAATAGAATGATCTCCGCCGAGCACCAGTAGTTTGGCCTGGCAATCAAGAATATTGCTTATTTCAGCTGTGATTTGGTTGAATCCTGCTGGGCCGGTAACCGGCCTAAAATTACCCAGATCCGTAAAGCGGGGTTCATTGGAGAGATCAACACCGTTTTCAGCACAGAGATTGCTTGAACCCGAATGAAGTGTTTTTCGTATAATATCAGGTGCCTCTGAGGGACCTGACATAAATGTGGAATTTTCGTCCAGCTGAATTCCAAGCAGGGCGACCATACCGGGTTTAAGTGTTTTATTATGATTAATCATTCATAACTCCAAATGAGCGGATTTAATGATATTCGATTTTTCAGTCTTTTTGTTAAAGAATATCTCTTTTATGAATCATTTCAAAATCATATAAGCTTGAATGAATATAAAAAAAGAATACAATACAATTAAAATATTATATATATCTTGACATTACAACCTGAAATTTTTAACTATTTAATTGAACCATTATAAATCCATTATGAATTTCGTTAAGTCACAAAAATGCATGTTATTTCGCTGAAAAGGAGCATGGAAAAATGACGACAGCTGAACGCAGAATCAATAGACGCATTCCGGCAAAATATGAAATCAGTTATATCCATGATGGGGATTATCTCATTTCATTCAGTAAAGACATATCCATTGACGGAATGTTTGTCCATACTGATAAAGTGCTTCCGGTCGGGCATTCGACGGAGTTGACCTTTTCGATTGGTGAACTGGAACAGATAAAAGTTAAAGCCCAAGTGGTCTGGGTAAATGATTCAAGAAATACAGCAGATTACGGGATGGGTATAAAATTTGTTGAGCCGCCGTCTGCGTTAAAAGAAACCATCCTGAAAATTCTTAATCGTGTCGCTGTTATTGAAGATATGAAAATTTCAGGAAATTCCTGATTTATTAATTGCAAAACCCTTTTGAATGGTTTTGCCGTTTTCAGTCCCCCGTATCCCCATATATAATACAATAAATTTAAAGCGTTGTAATGTTTCAGGGAGGATAGCATGGAAAGCACAGTCTTCTTTATGGATTTGCGTGCAACACCAAAGGAAAACCTTTTAGAAAAACTAAGCAGGCTGGTTGAAGAAGCAGGACTGAAAGATATTGTAAAGAGTCGAGACCTGGTTGCAGTGAAGCTTCATTTTGGTGAACTGGGTAATACCGCTTTTATTCGTCCGGTATTTATCCGGAGAATTGTTGATGTTATCAAAAGGGCCGGGGGCGAACCGTTTCTGACAGATGCAAATACACTCTATGCGGGTACGCGGAGTGACTCTCCTCATCATCTGGAGACAGCAATAAAGAATGGTTTTGCGTTTTCCGTAGTGGGAGCCCCGCTTGTCATCGCAGATGGACTGCGCGGAAAAAGTGAAACTCCGATCTTGATTGACCAGAAACGTTTTCAAACTGTTTATATCGGATCAGAAATCATTGAAGCCGACTCGCTGATCTCTGCCGCACATTTCAAAGGGCATGAACTTTCCGGTTTTGGGGGAACCATTAAAAACCTCGGTATGGGGTGTGCCTCAAGGAAAGGGAAACTGGCACAACATTCTACGGTATCTCCTAAGATAACAAAAGAAAAATGCATTGCCTGCGGGGATTGCCTGCCTCATTGCTCACAACAGGCCATTTCCATGATAAAAAGAAAGACGAACACGGAATTGGAAAATACGGAAATAAAAGAAACGGCTGTGATCAATCCTAAAAAATGTATCGGCTGCGGGGAATGTATCCTGATCTGCCCGAATGAAGCGGTACAGATTCAGTGGGATCAGGCCATACCCGTCTTCCTTGAAAACATGGTTGAATACACAATGGGTGTTTTAAAAGGTAAGGAAAACAATGCGTTATATCTGAATTTCATTACAGATGTTTCCCCGGCATGTGACTGCTATCCTGCAAACGATGCGCCGGTTGTTCGGAATATTGGGATTCTTGCGTCAAGGGATCCTGTTGCAATTGACCAGGCATCAGCAGATCTTGTCAATCAGGAGGAAGCGTTACCCGGATCCTGCCTTAAAACAAACCGGAAGCCGGGAGAGGATAAATTCAAAGGAATTTATCCGGAAGTAAACTGGGAACTTCAGCTTATTTACGCAGAAAAACTCGGACTTGGTTCACGAAAATATCATTTAAAAAAAATATAGCCATTGAAGTCTGATGGTCTCGTAAAAAGTCCGAATGTGACGGTTTCGTAAAGAGTTCAAATTCAAGGCGTGCAATTTTTGTAATGATGAAGCGTACTTATCGTACGTTGAATCATTGCAAAATGCAGCACAACGCAGAAGTTGGACTTTTT
>JAUVGT010000004.1 GCA_030593645.1 Deltaproteobacteria bacterium | reverse complement strand
TGGCATTATTATCTTAGCGGTTTTGTAAACACATCTTAGGTTTGATGGCTGTGTTACAGGCCACGTTGCTTGACGGTGAGAGGTAAAAGGAAAAAGAATGACTTTAAAAAAGAAAATTGAATTTTACCGAAAATTTGCCGCACTGATCAACTCAGGCATCAGTATAGAAAGTTCACTTGAAAATCTCCTTAAATTGAAACCGGATAAAAATACCGTAAAAATGATTACTATCCTTTACCATGGTTTAAAAAGAGGCATTTCACTGAATGACATAATGCAAAAGAATAGCGATTATTTTACGGATTTTGAATCAGAAATAATCGGCATTGGAGAAAAATCCGGAAACCTGGATCAAAACCAGCTCTTTCTTGCCGAGTATTTTGAATCGGTTAATCGATTTAAAACAAAATTGATTTCAGGTTTTATGCTGCCGTTCTTCTACCTTCACGGATTTGTTGTTGTGGTATTTTTTCTGGATCTCTTTTTTATGCCCGGGTACAGCACCGGTCAATTTATAATAGATATGGTTAAAGCGATTATCGTCATCGATGTACTGCCGTATACTGTATATCGGATCGTTAAATCGAAAAAAGTAAATTTTGCGGTTGGAAACTTTATTTCAGGTGTTCCGGTTATCGGTTCTGTGTTATTAAAAATAAGCATATATAAACTGATCATAGGCTGGAAATGTCTATACAGCGCGGGAATTCACATGGCATCATCAATCGAAACAGCTGCAAAAGTGAGCGGTAATATCAGGCTGAAAAACGAATGTTTGGGCATCGCTGCGGCAACCCGGCAGGGTAAAACCCTCCAGGAAAGCATTGCGCATTCAAAAGTATTTCCTCCGATGGTAATCAGTATGCTTTCCACGGGCGAGCAGTCCGGGCGGATGGATCAGGTTTTCGATAAGATTGCCGAATACTACAAAGATGAAATTGAACAATCACTGGCCCTGTTTGTAAAGATCATACCGATCATTTTTTATGTTTTATCCGCATTCTATATGGCTTCAAGAATAATTGGATCTTATCATGGGAGTATAACGGATATGAACCGTTTATAATAGAACCGAAAACGGAATCAGGTAAAAAGGAGAAGAAGATGAAACAGGGTGACAAGAAAACACGATTCAAAATGAATTCTCACCAGATAATCCATGTCGGTATTGCTGCCGCGGTTATTTTGTCAATTTTTATTGGCGGTGTCTGTGCTGTCAAATATGGGATTGATTACAATTGGGGATGGGAAAGAACCCCACAGTATTTTTTCTATAATGAAGTAAGTGTTGTGTATTCCGATATTGATGGAAGAGTCAAAAAAATTACTGAAAATAATGATATTGCGGAAATTACAATTAAAGGGAAAAAAGATACCACGATTTACCAGGTGTCCGCAAAAAGCCTGTTAGTCACAGAGTACGATCTAATCGTACAGGGATATAAGCTGGGTATGGGTGTGGGATCTGAATGGAAAGCCGGTGTTGTTAGTATCGGGATAGGGGTCACATTAGCAATCAGCTTTTTTGCCATCATATTTGGATTTTTTTTTAGTATATTGGGAGGAATAATTTATTCGTCAAAGATTTCTTTTCTAAAATACCTGATGACGTTTTTCATCGAATCGGCTTCCAGTATTCCAGTTCTGTGGCATATTATTATATGGTATTACGTGATAGGTACTGTGATACATTCTGCTGGTATTAGCATGATTGATAAATTTTGGTTAGGCGTTATCGCCCTGGCTGTATATTCCGGAACGAATATCATAAAATCTGTAAAAGAGGAGATTCACCTTGCTAAACCCAACCCATTAAAAGGGGATATCAAAGTGTATTTCAAGATTATCCTGTTAATTTTACCATCAGTTCCACGGCTTTCAGCGGATATAATTAAAGACTCCTCATTGTTGGGCCTTATTGCAATGTATGAACTTACAAGAACGATCAGAGATGCACAGGCGGCCAGTCTGATGGTATTTGAATTCACGATTCTTTGTGTGGGGATCTATTTTGTTATTGTATTTACATTATATAAAATTATGTCTTATATGAGTATTAAGATAACCAGAAAATATGCAATCACAGGCACGTAATTGAAATATCAGGTAACAGGTAGAAGAGGCACTGGAATATGAAGTGTTATATATTTGTTATTACGATTGCTTTTTTACTTTTTCCAATCGATTCCAACGCGTTTCGAAAAGGTGAACCCAAAGACTTCAGTATCCGCTTATCTGATGCGGTAATTGAACGCACGAAACATGACGTGACATATGACGGAAGTTATCGGAAAATTAAATATCCGGGCGGGGATGTACCGGAAAATGTTGGTGTGTGCACAGATGTTGTGATCCGCGCGTACAGGATACTTGGAATCGATCTTCAAAAAGATGTTCATGAAGAGATGAAAACTCATTTTAAATCATTCCCCAAAATATGGGGGTTGTCACGACCGGATACCAACATTGATCACCGGCGTGTGCCGAATTTACAGACATTTTTTAAAAGAAAGGGGATTTCATATAAAGTAACGAATAATCCCAGAGATTATGTGACTGGTGATCTTGTCACCTGGATGCTTCCGGGAAACCTGCCCCATATAGGGATTGTCGTGAATAAACAATCAGGGGATGGAAAGCGTCCACTGATTGTTCACAATATCGGCTGGGGACCAAAACTTGAAGATATTTTGTTTGAATTTCCGATTACTGGTCATTACCGATATTATGGCAGGTGATGATATTCATCCGTGGTAAGCAGATAAGACGGATGATTCAAACCCGTGGGTTCATAATATTCATCGTGAGTGTAATAAAAACCCAGCTTTTGCAGCAGTTTTCGAGAGGCTCTGTTATTTGGATTGTGGCCGGCAAAAAGTCCTTTGGCATTGAGCTGTGTAAACGCATATTTCATCACACCGCGTGCGGCTTCCATGGCAAATCCTCCGCCCCAGTGGGAAGAACAGATATGAAAACCGATTTCATAGATATTATTTTTTAGCTCATAAGGCCGAAGACCGCAGCAGCCGATAAATTCTCCATTTGAATTCAGAAAAATTGGCCAGTATTGAACATTGTACTTTTTATCACAAATAATTTCTTGATTCAGACGGGATTGTACGTGTTCTTTTGTTAGTTTTCCTCTCGCATCGATATATTTTGTGACCTGCGGATCACCCCACAGTTTTTTTGCCAGTGAAAGATCGGCGGCGGACCATATTCCGGAAAAGAGACGCTTGGTTTTTATTAAGGAACCTTCCATATTTTTCTCATTATTATGATTTTAATTATTTGAGCATTATAAGTCCATTTATGCAGTTTTGATCATTGAATCCTGTGCTTTAAGATAATTAAAGGTCTCTTTCAGGATTGTTTTTTGGTGTTTCGGATTAAATCCCAACTCTGTTTTGGCTTTTGAAGTGTTGTATATGATATCCGCTTTGTAAAACGCTTTGACCTGGCTTCGAAGCATCAAGGGCCTTTTTTTCGTAATCATGCTGACAAATTCCATAACAGTCGCTGCGGTGTACATCAACATATAGGGTTTCTTAGAAGGAATTTTTGTGGACGGAAAAAGTGATTTAGCAATATGAAACACCTCAGTGGAGCTGATCGGATTTTCCTGGGCCAGAATATATCTCTCCCCGTTTTTACCTTTTTCTGAAGTATTAATCATGGTTTGAGCCACATCCCGGATATCCACAAAACTAAAATTGAAATTGGGATCGATCGGCAGCTGGTTATTCAGTATTTTTGATAGAAATTCCATGGTTGGCGTTAAATGGCCAAAACAATGGGGACCGATCATGCCTGATGGAAGGATTGAAACCATCCATAGATTGTACTTTTTGGCCAGGTTCCAGGCCAGCTTTTCCGCTTCGGTTTTCGACATCCGGTACGGGTCGGCATAGCTTTGATTCCAGCCTGATTCATCCGTCGGTACGTTGTCATGGTTCAAGGCAAATGTTGAACTTGTATAAATAATCTTATTGACTCTGCAAGCCGCGGCAGCTTCCAGGATGTTTTTTGTTCCCTTGATATTCACATTGATAATTTCATTTTGGATATCTTTCGCCCATGATTTGTAGACTGCGGCCGCGATATACAGAGTGTCTACCCCTTTCATAGCATTTATTAGTGAGTCTTTATCTAATATATCTGCAAAAACCGTTTTACAATCAAGACCGTTAAAAGGTTCTTTATGATCAATGTTTCGCACACCGGCTCTAACTTTTTCGCCGTTTTTACACAGAATCCGGACAAGGTTATTGCCAAGATGTCCATTGGCGCCTAACACCAGGTTTAATTTATTCATTTTATTCTCCTTAAATAGAATGATTCGCATTTATGGTTATACTCCCAATTACTTCTAACAATTTATTGTACATTTCTGCCTTCACCGAATTTTAATATCCAAAACTGTTCAGGCTGGATTTTGTATTTTCTAAGCCCAATCGACAAATCTTTTTCATGGGCATCTATGGTCTGTTCCGGGTGTTCGATAAATGTGCCGTAATGAAACCCCATACTTTGACGCGCGTTGAGTATTTTATGAACCCGAAGGGCATCATCCGGATTCATGTGCTGGCTTTTCATAAACCACCGTTTTTCATAGCTGCCAATGGGAAGGATCGCAAGGCGGACCCGGGTATATCTTTTTTGAATTAAATAGATAAAATCACCGAACCCGGTATCTCCGGCATAGTAAACCTGCCCTGCAGGAGTTTCGATTACATAACCGCCCCAGAGTGTTTTATTCCCGGAAAAAGGTCCTCTACCGGAACCATGTCGTGAGGGTACAAATGTAATATTTACATCCGGTACTTTCGTTGAATATGTGTCCCACCAGTCCATTTCTACCGTGTTTCCTAAACCTTTTGAAGCCAGCAGCTTCTTTACACCCAGGCCGGTTAATACTGTTGGGTTGTGATGCCTGATGAGCTTTTTTAATGTGGGCAGATCCAGATGATCATAATGATCATGGGAAATAAGAATATAATCAATTTCAGGAAGCTTATTGAGGGCAACACCCGGGGCACGGACCCTCTTAGGACCGATCCATGTCATCGGACTTGCCCTGAATGACCAGATGGGATCGGTCAATATATTCAAACCATCCATTTGTATCAAAACAGTGGCTTGGTTAATATATGTAACCCGGAGATGGTTGTGTGCAACAATCTTTTTGGGTGGAGGCTGTTTGGAGTCTTCAACCCATTCGGGCCATTCTACGGTTTCCATTTCCCACAACCATTTTACCATGTCCATGAATGTATGATCAGGCTTTGGATTAAAAAAGCGGGATCCATCAAAATGATCTGAAGAACGGCCGCTGTAAGCGGTTCCGCAGGCAGATAGACCCAATACAGAAATCAATATTATGAAAAACAACTGATAATAGCGTTGAAGGATTTTCATGTTTACCTCATGTTTTTTAAGAATGTATATCAAATTTCTATTAACCAACCGTTCGGTTAATTAGATGCTAAAAAAAATATTCTTAGTTCAGTCCCAAATGAGACGACAAGTGTGATTTTTCAAACGAGTCGATAAAATATTCCAGCAGTTTTTCTTGATCGCAATGAAAATGTTCACACCATTTATCCTGAAGGGCAACAAAGGTAATCATCGGGATGATGCCGGTAAAGAATTCATATACCATGTAATGCAGTGTTTCAGGAAATTTATTTCTTTTATGATCCTTGAAGGCTTCCATAACCATTTTGAATTCGTGATTTATAAATATTTCAGCGCATTGGAACAAATAATCGGATCGGTTATCCGCCTTCAGGGCTTCCATCAGCATGATTGAAATAATCTTTTTTCTATTTAAAAAGAATTTTATTTCCTCTTTGAGTTTATTCCGCATGCTGAAATCCTGATTTACTGATTCTGCGGATGTCACCTTTTGATTTATGTATTCCACAAGTTCATTAACAATGTTTTTAAATAAAGAAACGATAATATCGTTCTTGTCTTTAAAATAATAATAGATTAATGCTTTATTCACACCCGCCGTTTTTGCGATAGTGTTTACACTGGTTCCATTAAAACCTTTTTCAGCGAAGAGCTTTTCAGCAACCTGAAGGATATTTTTTTTTGTTTCTTCACCACTTGTTTTCGGCATACATTCTCCAGAACATGAATATTAACTAACCGGTCGGTTAAATAATTACTTTGTTTATGCATCGGTGTCAAGGATTTTATGATTATATTTGACGGTTTCGTAAAAAGTCCAACTTCTGCGTTGTGCTGCATTTCGCAATCATTCAACGTACTATAAGTACGCTTCATGATTGCGAAATTTGCACGCCTTGAATTTGAACTCTTTACGAAACCGTCTAATTCGGACTTTTTACGAGACCATCATATTTAACAATCCGGGATTTTGAGTTGGAATTATCTGGAATATTGGAAGCAGATTTTTCTATGAAATATATTCATAAATAAGGAGAGGTAAGTGGACGTATTACTGATAATTGACATGCAGGAAGCCTTGTTTGCGAACCAGGTTCGGTATGACGCCGCAGGGGTTGTGAAAAGAATCAATCGACTTTCAGATAAGATTCGAAATAAAAACGGGAAAGTCTATTTTATACAGCATGATGGTAACAGTGAAGAAGGTCTGGCGCCGTTTACATCCGGATGGGAAATACTATCTTCACTGAAAAAACGAGATCCGGATATCATGATCAGAAAAACAATATGTGATTCATTTTATCAAACAGACCTGAAAGCAAAACTGGATAAACTCGATATTGATAGATTGATCATTACGGGTTGTGCTACAGATTTTTGTGTTGATACAACTGTTCGTGCCGCAGTTAGTCACGGTTATCATGTGGTGATCGCGTCTGATTGCCATACAACCGCGGATCGGCCTCACCTCAATGCCAAACAGGTGATACAGCACCACAACTGGGTATGGGGGGACCTGATTGGTCCGGAAAAAAGAGTCGAAGTGGTCCTTTCAGAAAATATATGAAATTCGTGAAGGGTGCTATTATATAGGCATTTCAAAAGTATTTTTAATATCCTGCTGGACAGAAAAAAATGGATTATAATGAAGATCATTTAATCACGGAATATATTCTCAAGAACTATCGGCATCTTCTAAGCGGATTGGAAGGGAGGATACTTCATGTGATCGGTCATGGAAGATCAGACATTTTGGAAACCGATGCAGCGAAAAAGAAGGTTGAAAGAGTTTGGGGACACGTCGGTGATGAAGAAATCGATGCGGCTTTGGCAGATGGAATTGAGGTGTTTAAGAAAAGAGTCAGGGATCGAATCATAAATGATTATTCAAAAGAAGTCAACTTGGCGCGATGCCCAAAATGCAAGAAACTTTTGAGGACTCCAAGATCCCGTCAATGCCGCTGGTGTAAATGTGGCTGGCATTTAACAATTGTTCGCTGAGCATATTGAAGTTTTTGACATTCAGATCAAAAATTGTTATTATAAGAGTTAGGGATTGCCAATCAGTTATCCCCCGTTAACTGCAAAAACACCCTATGTTATACTGTATGATGACCGCCAGAAATAGATCCTGCTTAACATCGAACATCATTTTGGCAGGACACACCAAACGCTTAAAGACTTAAGGAGCACCCATGCCGGAATATAAAGTAAAGGGCAGTACTGTCCGAAATAAATTTGCTTATGTGGAGAGCAATTTTGGATCGAGCGCGATAGAAAATATGACAAGGGAATTTAAGAAGCGGTATGGTGACACGATTTTCCCCATTCTAAACAGCACGTGGTATGCTTTTGATGTATATGTGGAGATACTTGAGTACATCGCGGAGCACCATTACGGCGGGGATATGAAAAAACTGGAAGAGGTCGGGAAAGCGTCTGCCGAAGACGCTCTTAAAAACATATACAGTTCCTTTGTTCATAATAAAGAATATCTGGAATTTTTGAAAAAGATTTCCAAGCTGCATAAAATGTTTTATAATGAGGGGAAAACAGACGTCATTGTTCATGATAATCAAAAAGGATGTGATATTATACATACTGATAAATCCAAATATGCGGAAGCGGACATGCATGTGGCTGCTGGATTCTATCAGGAAAGCGCGAAACTTCATGATCTGAAGAATATATCCTGTTCCTTTACTTTTTCAAGAACAGAAGCCAGATTTACTTTAACCTGGGCATAGGATCATTTATAAGGAAAGATAAAAATCATCACTGCCTTTTTCCGGCCGGGAGAAGGCTCGTTTCTTAATATATTGACATACACATAAATATGAAAATAAAAATGATATTCAGGAAAATTAAACAGCATCCAGAGATCGCTATCTCAATGATATTATTATCTATTTCAGCGTATTACTTTGTTGGTGCTCAAACATTCAGGACACATTTAAAAATGCTGAACCCGGATGCTTTTAATGACGGTGATATTGTCAGAATATCGGATGCCATTGATGGTGATGAGATAAAGGTCACAAAAAACGATGGTTCACATACTGTGATTCGAATCGTCGGTATCCAATCCAACAGTATACAGACTAAATGGGGTGGGCAGTGTTTTGACTATCTGAAAAATCATTTTGTCGGCAAAACCGCGAAAATATTTCTTAACTCAAAAAAGAATAAAGCCGATAAGACAGGAAGGGTTTTGGCATACGTGCATGTTGTGACAGACGGACAATTTACAAGAGATATCGGTCTGGATCTCGTAAAGGAGGGATTGGCCATTGTTTATACGAAATATGATTTTTTAAGGATAAATGATTACCTGCAGGATGAAAGAAAGGCTGAAGACCAAAAAAATGGGTTATGGGGCGATACCGATGCCGCAAAGAGAGCAAAAGCGTTTAAACTGAGTTGGCAGCAGGCAAGAGAGAAGAAGAAATGATTCATATCTTATTCAGGCTTTTTCGGAATACACAGGCCGGGTTTACAAAGAAGAAATTGGGCATACTTCTTGTCCTTTTCTCGATTTGGGCATACGCGACGACCGGTTTTATGTTCTTTGAACTTCCGAATAATCCGGATCTAAACTGGAGTGACGCGTCATGGTGGTCAATTGTCACAATGACAACGGTAGGGTATGGGGATTTATCTCCAACAACCCAATGGGGTCAGATCCTTGTGGGTTACCCAACAATGCTTCTTGGTGTCAGTATCCTGGGTTATTTATTGTCAATGGTTGCCAGCGGGATACTTGAATCAAAAATGAGGGAGATGAAGGGAATGAAGCAGATAAAATTCACCGGCCACATTTTAATATGCGGTTACAGCAGTATTGATAATATTCTAAAGATTGTTACAGAAATCCGTAACGATAAAGAAACAGAAAATAAAGAAATTGTATTGATCGATGAACGTCTGGACGAAATACCCGCGGTACTTAAAGAGAATAATATATCTTTTGTTAAGGGTAATCCTGCCAGGGAAAGTACTTTAAACAAGGCTAATTTCCGAGAAGCCGGCTGTATGTTCATTATGGCTGACTTAAATGATTTAGAGAATACAGACCAGAAGAATCTCGCTACAGCTCTGACCGTCGAAAGACTTCAACCGGATATTGTGACAATAGTGGAATGCGCAAACCCTGAAAACGCGATCTTCTTCGAACGGGCCAAATGTGACGGAATCGTGTGTGTCCAGGCGCTGTCCAGTCAAATTATGGTCCAGGAAATGCAGGACCCGGGTGTGAATAAAATTGTAGAGGAGCTCACAAGCAACAAATACGGGATGCAGTTTTATATGATGGATATTCCTTCTGCAATATCCGACTACGGGAAAGTGTGTGAATATTTCAAAAATGAAAGAGCCATAACACTTGGAATTTACAGGAATACTGAAAGCATGTTTATGCCGCCTGAAGAGGAAAAACTTATTTCAGGTGATAAGGCAATCGTCATTGCGGATGAACGGCTTCATATCAAGTAGATACCCATATTTTAATATATTTTCCAATTGACATGCAAAAAATGTTTTATTAGTATCTCACTCCCTATCTCATCCATCCCCCTAAAAATTCTGCATATGTTTTTGAAACCACTTTGAATACAGATATTGAAAAAATAATTCCATCGTGGTATCGGGCTATTAAAGAATACTATATTGAAGTGGTTTCAGTTTAAAGAAAGGATCAGCTTTATGACTATTGAATCGATCATTGCATTTTCCGTGGCCATGTTCATCCTGGCTGCTTCACCTGGACCGGGTGTCTTTGCGTCTGTTGCACAGGCACTGTCTACAGGGTTTCGTACATCTTTCGATGTTATCGCGGGTATCGTAATAGGAGATATCATATTCTTGATGCTGGCAATATTTGGTTTATCCGCGATTGCTCATTTATTGGGCGAGTTTTTTTTTATCATAAAAATAGCCGGAGGAGCTTACCTGGTATGGATGGGATGGAAAATGTGGACAGCGGAACCCGTTCTGTTTAATGCCAATCAGAAAACCAAAAGAGGTACACGAAAAGGAAGGTTTCTCGGCGGTCTTTTTATTACACTTGGTAACCCTAAAGTCATCGTATTCTACGCGGGTTTTCTTCCCAATTTTATGGATCTCAGAAGTTTAACTTTAATTGATATTCTTATTGTTATTGCCTTGATAACATTAATCCTTATCTGTGTGCTCGGTACTTATTCGTTCACCGCGGCACGCGCCGGCCGTATGTTTGTGAGTCGGCGGGCAATAAAAAACCTTAACCGGTGTGCCGGAACTGTTATGGCGGGTGCCGGCATTACAATTGCCGTGAGATGAACCGCTTCTTATATACTGAGCTTGTGACAGTTCCCTGTTATCGGAGAATAATGGAAAACAGTTTAAACCAGATCGGACAGCATTTTCAGATACCGGGTGACTATATATCCGGAGATGCTTACGGATCCGGACATATTAATAATACTTACGCGGTAATATACAGCCAGTCGGGTAAACCGGTCAGATATATTCATCAAAAGATCAATGATTATGTGTTTAAAAATCCCGAACGACTGATGGATAATGTGTCGAGGGTTATCGGGCACCAGTATGATAAACTGAAGGAAACCGGCACATCCGACCTTAAAAGGTCATGCCTCCGCATTGTTCCGGCGATTGATGGAAAATATTTTTGGATCGATGAAGATGGTAAATACTGGCGGACTTATTTTTTCATTGAAGGTGCCCATACATATGACATTGTTAAGTCGCCGGATCAAGCCCGTGAAGCAGCAGCGGCTTTTGGCAGATTTCAAAAGACGCTTATAGATTTAAAAGGTGAAAAACTGTGGGAAATACTTCCCGGGTTTCATGATACAGAAAAACGGTTCAATGCTTTTGAACAGGCCGTTGAAAAAGATGTATTGAATCGCGCAAGAGACTGCAAAAGAGAGATCGATTTTGCGATAACATATGAACCGATTATTTCTGTGCTTGCTCATTTAATCGGACAGGGGAAACTCCCTGAGCGAATATCCCACAATGATTCAAAACTGAATAACGTGATGTTTGATGACCAGACCCAAAAAGGACTTTGTGTGATCGATCTTGATACAGTCATGCCGGGTTCGGTAATTTATGATTTTGGAGATTTGGTTCGAACCGCAGTCAGTCCAGCCGCGGAAGATGAAAAAAATCTGTCCAGGATCATTTTCCAAATACGTATGTTTGAAGCTCTTTCAGAGGGATACTTAAGTGAAGCAAACAGTTTCCTGAACGCAACTGAACGGGATCACCTGGTATTCAGCGGTAAACTGATAACATTTGAAACCGGGTTACGGTTTCTTAGCGACTATCTGAATGGGGATATCTATTTTAGAACCAAAACTATTGATCATAACCTGGTCCGATGCCGCTCTCAGTTCAAGTTAATTGAAGCGATAGAAGAAAATGAAGACGCCATGCATCGGGTCATTGAAAAGTACACATAATTTGTCTAAAACCTATCTTAAAAACACATTTTAGGCCCAATTCTGGTGTTGAAGCAAAGATCTCGTTTTTTGAAATCTTTATTTACCATGGTATTGAACCTGATAGATGGTTTTGAAGCCGCAACGAAAGGAATTTCTATGGCCCGACAAAGCAGCCTATCTGGACATAACCGATCTGATCCATCGGTACAGAATTTTGGGGAAGAGATCGCAAACAGTGTCACCCATGGTGTCGGGGTAGCATTAAGTATTGCAGCTCTTGTGCTGCTGACAGTTTTCGCGGGGAAGCACGGTGATTCATGGCGTGTTGTCAGTTTCAGCATTTATGGTACCACGCTTATTATTTTATATACTTCTTCCACCCTGTACCATAGTTTCCCTCGTGGACGGGTTAAGAATCTGTTCAGAATTTTTGACCATTCGTCCATTTATTTACTGATCGCCGGATCCTATACGCCAATATTGCTTACCTCGTTAAGGGGGCCGTGGGGCTGGACTCTTTTTGGTGTTCTCTGGGTCATGGCCATCGGAGGAATTATTACAAAAATTTTTCTTACCGGTAAGCTGGAAGCGGTATCGGTTTTAATTTATGTATTCATGGGCTGGATCATTGTTTTTGCTTTGAAACCGGTTATTCAATTTGTTCCGGGCGGACTGATCGTCTGGCTTGTGATTGGAGGACTTTCTTATACTTTCGGCATTATTTTCTATGCCTGGGAAAAACTGCCATATAACCATACAATCTGGCATCTTTTTGTTCTGGGTGGGAGTATTTCTCATTTTTTCGGTATGCTTTTTTTTCTTACAGGAGTTCGGGGACAGTAAAGCCGAACGTCCAACATCGAACATCGAACGTCCAACTCCGAATATGGAAGACGCTTCGCGTGGTCTATATTACAACGAAAGGATATGAATGTTGAGTTTTCTGGTATATGGAATGGTGCTTGGACTTTCGTCAGGCTTTGCGCCCGGACCGCTGCTGACGCTTGTAATCACAGAGACGCTGCAATATAACATAAAAGCCGGTATAAAGGTGGCAATGGCCCCGATAATGACGGATCTGCCCATAATTATTTTCACCCTGTTTATACTGTCAAGACTTTCCAATTTTAATGCCGTTCTTGGGATAATTTCTATTTTTGGCGGTTTTATGGTGTTATATCTTGGTTATCAAAGTATTCGTGTGAAGGGTGTGCAGATTGATTTGGATGATATTCAGCCACAGTCTTTGAGAAAAGGAATTTTTGTCAACGCATTAAGTCCGCATCCTTATCTTTTCTGGCTTAGTGTGGGTGCTCCGACCATGATAAAAGCCTCAAAACATGGTCTCATGGCGGCCGCACTATTTGTTTTAAGTTTTTATTTTCTTCTGGTAGCATCAAAAATTACTCTGGCTGTGGTGGTCGGACGATCCCGAGCGTTTTTAAAGGGAAATATATATATTTATATTATGCGGTTTTTGGGTTTTATGCTTTGTCTGTTTGCGTGTCTGCTTTTTCATGATGGTTTGAAGCTGCTATCCCAATAAGAAAGGATAACACAAATGAATGGAATACCTCCTGAACTGCCGTATGAACAGCAATCTGTTCCCTGGGGTTTTTGGGCGACAATTGGTTTTTCAGTAATTGTTGTCGTGATGTTAATTATCATCCAAACGATCAGTATTTTTCTTATTTTCATAATAATAAAAAGATGGAGTCCTGAAATAGATATAGAAATGTATGCGAAGACTGTGGAATCGAATGGATTGATGATGTCGATGGTGGCTTTAATTACTGCGCCATTTATTATCGGACCGCTTGTATTTTTTGCCTGGTTGAAGAAAGGTATTACGATTAAAGAATATTTTTCCTGGTATCGGGTTGAACCTCATATTGCATTAAAATGGATAGGGATTTTTATATTGTGTGTGATATGTTCTGACCTGGTTGCTTATCTATCGGGTCATGATATCGTTCCCGAGTGGGCTGTAGATACGTACAGCTCGGCCGGATTTGTTCCCTTGCTCTGGTTGGCTCTAATTGTTGCTGCCCCATTGTATGAAGAGGTGCTGTTCCGGGGGTTTATATTTAAGGGGATCCAATATTCAAAAGCAGGGCCGGTATGGGCGATTATTGTCACGTCGCTTGTATGGGCTTCAATTCACACACAGTATGAAATTTATCACATCGTGACCATATTTCTTTTTGGGTTACTGCTTGGTTATGTAAGGTTAAAAAGCAATTCGATACTCCTTCCGATCGGGCTACATTCGCTTATGAACCTGTTCGCAACAATTGAAACGATTGTTTATATGAAGTATTTTTTAAAGTAGTCACACAAATAAATAAGAAAGGGTGAACTCGATCTGTTTTTATTTGAAAAAATGATGGCGTTTATGCCACATTCTTAAGATAGGTTCAACGCAAAATAGGGATATATAATGACAGAAAAAATCAAAGAACGTGTGATCCCAAAAGAAGATGCTGTATTCCGCCTGGATAAAAACGGCCGCTGGTATAATCAGTACGGCGCGTTTGAGCATAAGAAAATAATCACTTTTTTCCATTCCGCGATCCAAAGAGACAGTCAAGGTTATTTCCTTGAGCAGGAACATGGAGAATACAAAGAAAAGGTTTATTTTCCCTATGAAGATACGGCCCTGTTTGTTTTTGATGTGATACTGGAAAATGATATTACACTGGTGCTTAATACCGGAGAACATATCAAACTGAGCCCGGATCAGCTGTTCATGAAGGGTGATAATCTTTATATGCACTACTGCGGGGAGAGGGTCAAGTTTGTGGAACGCGGGCTCATGAAGATATCTAAATCTATTGAAGAGGAAAAGGATTTGTATTTTATACGCGTGAAAAATAAGAAATACAGGATAAAAGATGATAAGGGTTCTGTCCAATAGGGCTGATCCATAAAAACAGTGTATTCAGTGTAATTCGAGGTTAGTTCTTGAATCCTTGCCTCCCTGGCCCAGACCGATCAACCTGACACTATTCCCATTTTTTTACTCTTGTCTTCGGCATTCATTATCTGCTACAAACAGATAGAAAAGGAGATACCCATTATGTCACATGGTGCTGATTCCACAAAGAGTATTTTTTTTGCCCTGGGCGCGAACCTGTCAATATTCATAGCAAAATTGATTGCCGCCATACTCACGGGTTCAGGTGCTATGATGGCGGAAGCGATCCATTCAATGGCAGACAGTGGAAATCAGATATTATTGCTGGTGGGAATGAAACACTCAAAACGTCCCCCCTCTCCTGATTTTCCTCTGGGTTATGGGAAGGCTGTCTATTTCTGGTCATTTCTTGTGGCCCTGATTTTATTTAGTATGGGCGGTCTTTATTCTATTTATGAAGGAATTCATAAATATCAAAATCATGAACCTTTAAACTGGCCCTATGTTGCAGTGGGAGTGCTTGTATTTTCGATCATAGCGGAAAGTGTCTCAATGTGGGGCTGTCTGCGGGAAGTAAATAAGGAAAGGCGCGGCAGAAGCCTTTTTAAATGGTTTAAAGAAACACGCCAGAGTGAGCTCCTGGTTGTATTTGGTGAAGATCTCGCGGCCCTGCTTGGTCTTGTTTTCGCGTTAATTGCGGTTGTTCTAACAATGATTACAGGAAATTCCGTGTATGATGCCATGGGCAGCATCAGCATCGGTGTTTTACTTGTGATTATTGCGGTTTTTATCGGGATAGAAGTTCAGGCGCTCTTAATCGGTCAGGGTGTAGAACCGTACCAAAAAAAGCAAATGATAACGTTTTTCGAAAAACAAAATTCAATTGACCGTGTTTTCAATATACTTACGCTGCAGCTTGGAAAAGATGTAATGGTGGCTGTCAAGGTGAAAATGATAAAAATGGAAGCGGCTGAGTTACTGATCAGCAAGATTAATAAATGCGAAATTGAATTTAAGAAAATGTTTCCAATGGTCGTATGGCTCTTTTTTGAGCCGGATTTGAAAGATTAGAACAGGCTTCAATTTGCGGCAATTGAGAATAATGAAACCGGTGATAAACCCATTCATTTACCCAGGAGTATAATACCAATGAAAATAATGATACTCGGAGCAGGTCTTGTCGGAGCACCTATGGCGATGGATCTTGCAGAAGATTCAGGACTTTCAGTCAGTGTGGCAGATATCAGTGAAACAGCTTTAAAAAAACTTGATAAGTTCGGACAGATCAGCACTGTTCAATGTGATGTATCAAGTCCTGAAGTTCTTCAGAAACTTGCTGCCGAATATGATATATTTATCAGCGCGGTCCCAGGATTCATGGGCTTCAAGACATTAAAAAGTCTGATCGAATTGGAAAAAAATGTTGTGGATATCGCGTTTTTCCCTGAAGATCCATTCCTCCTGGATGACCTGGCAAAAGAAAATGACGTGACTGTTATTGTTGACTGTGGTGTGGCACCGGGCATGAGCAATATTTTGACCGCGCACGCGTCTTCACAAATGGATTCCTGTGAATCCGTCTTGATATATGTGGGTGGTTTACCGGTGAAAAGAGAATGGCCCTGGGAATACAAAGCTGTATTTTCACCCGCGGATGTAATCGAGGAATACATCAGACCCGCCTATTTTGTGGAAAACGGGAAACGTGTTTCAAGACCGGCACTCAGTGATCCTGAATATATCACGCTGCCCGGCACAGATACGCTGGAGGCATTTAATACAGACGGCCTTCGTACTTTGGCAACAACACTCAATATACCATATATGAAAGAAAAAACGCTGCGTTATCCCGGGCACATCGAAAAAATAAATGTCCTGCGGGAGACGGGTTTCTTCAGCGAAGATGTGATTGAAATGAACGGAACAAAAATAAGCCCGCTCGAATTTACTTCGAAAATGCTTTTCCCGAAATGGAAACTGGAGAGGGGTGAGGCAGATATTACAGTGATGCAGGTAACAGTCCAGGGAATGAAAAATGGGAAGAAGATACTATTTACATACGACCTCCTTGATAGGTATAATGAAAAAACAGGGGTGCATTCAATGGCAAGGACAACAGGGTATACCGCGACGACTGTATTAAGAATGCTTGCAAAGGGTATGTATAAACAAAAAGGAATTTCTCCACCCGAGTATATCGGTAAACACCCCGAATGTGTGAAATATATTATCAAAGGGCTTAAAAAAAGAGGTGTCGAATATATCGAGACCATACAAGAAGGCTGACAATGGTTTCAAAACCTCCTATCGGGTTTAAGACTACATCAATCCATTGTCTTCTAAAACTATTCTTATCTGTTCTAAATAATAACCTCTTATTCGTTTATTCCCAATAATCGTTAAGGGTACATCTCCTTCACCATATTTCCTAAATTTCCTTTGCCCCTTCATCGATATACTAATATCGTATTCAGTATACTCGATATCATTCGCGGTTAAAAATTCTTTGACTTTCGCGCATTCGCCGCAATTCGGTCTTGCAAAAAGAATGACTTCTGTTACGTATTCCAGGTGATCATCATCTAATAAACCAGATAATAGTTTCCGAAGACGCTGTTCATCATACCCCTCTATTTTATGCCTGCCGATCACGGTTAACGGTAATTCGTTTTCTCCTCCGGCTTTGATATATTCCAGCAGGTTATCGTCTGATTCGCTGATATTAAACTCGAAGTATTCAATCTCATATTCTTTCAAAAGTTCAATGGCCTGTTCACATGGAGGACATGAATTGTCAATATAAATTGTAACAATATCGGAGCCATAAGAAGACATCGTCTTGTAAAATGAATAGCCTGCATAGCCGGCGCCGACAATGAACAATATAACTAAAAGAAAAATAATAGAAGAAGTCGGTTTTGATGAAGCTGCGCTTTGGGATGCTTCATCGGGTCTCGGAGTTGTGGGCAGCGGCGCCACTGTATACCCTTGATCAGAATCACTGTACTTATCATATGCGATCTGACATTTCGGGCATTGCCATGGGGGGGTTTGGTCAGCAGGGGTGCGGACATATCCGCACTTTGGACATACTTTATGATTGGATTGTTCACTGGCCATAGTAATAATCCGTTTTTGTATTGATGGAAACCTTATCAAATATGAAGTATCAAAGTGTCTCTACCCTGTATACCATTATAAAGTATTAAAATCAATGAATTTTGTTGTATATCCCGATTAAACAGAACTTGAGTTCAGCTGCAGACAGATGGGAAAAAAAGATGTCGATAATCAAAGCCGCTGCAGAAGATTTTTCGAAGATAAACCTTCTGTTTATCGGGTTAAGAACGTTATTGATACTGCATTGAAATCAGTTGCCGTCATATTCCTGGTAGATCACGTCTCCGCATGATTTACAATGGGAGGCGTCCTTGTCGTGATATTTTAGACCGCAGGTTTTGCATATCACATTTTTTTTGAATGATATATGAAACCATTCTTTGATAATCTGGCTTACTTGCCACGGAATAAGAATGATACCGGATAAAATCATAAGTACAGTAACCCACTTGCCGGCTTCAGAAAGGGGTACAATGTCTCCGAATCCGACTGTGGTAAGGGCAACAACAGTAAAGTAAAAGGCATCTCCGAAAGTATGAACACCCGGGTTGATCTGATTTTCAACATAGTAAAATAACCCGGATGAAATAAAGAAAATCATTAATATCGTAAAAATTAATCTGAGTGCTCTGAGTAATGATGTTGTAATACTTCCAAAGAAGAAATCCGCATCAGCTGTAAATCTTAAGAATCTGAATATTCTAAATACTCTTACAGCCCTGAGCATTTTAATAAAACTTATATCGAGTGTTATACCGAATATCGGCAGTATTAATATTGAAAGTGTCGGGAGGATGGCGACAAGATCGATAACACTGTAAATATCCAATAATTGTTTTATCCTGTTTTTTGCCGCGTATAGTCTTGCAATATATTCGATAACAAAAAAAATGATGATAACCATCTCAATTTTCCATATCAACGCGAGAGTATTATCGGAAATATCGTACGTCTCAAGCACAAAAAGAGCACATATGATTAAATTCAGGATGATAATTGAGATGTCGATCAGTTTGCCGAAAATGGTATTACAATCGATCAGATAAAACTGAAGGGTTTCACGAAAACCATTGGGCATAATATCTCTCCTGTTAATAGAAGTGGTTTTAAAATCTTTCTTCTGTAATCTATTGAAGAATATGAAATATTATCAAGAAAGTCAAATAAGGGGTATGAATATATAAATTGAATCATGGGCCAAAAAGTGGTAATATTTAGTTATAATTTCAATAAAATCAATTCTAATCCATGAGTATGGACCATTTTTATCACTTAATTAAAGGGGTAACTGGCATATGAAAAAAAACATCATTTTTTTTATCATCATATCTTTTCTGTCATGTTCCAGCGTGTTTGGTACAACCATTAAAGATTTGGAATCAAAGGCTGCCACGGGCGATACACAGGCTCTTTATCATCTGGGTATCAGATACATGCTTGGGCAGGGAGTATCACAGAATTTAAAAAAAGCTGCCGGATATTTTAAAAAAGCCGCGGAAAAAGGCCATGTTGACGCCCAGTATGAAGTTGGATATATGCATGAAAGAGGACTCGGTTTAAAAAAAGATCTGAATCAGGCTGTAAAATGGTTTACCCTGTCAGCTGAGAATGGAAATACAAAAGCACAATATATCATAGGATTTAAATATGAAACCGGCGAATATGTTAAAATTGATTATAAAAAAGCAGCCGGTTATTATAAAATGGCAGTAAAAAAAGAAGACCCGGTATCCCAATACAGGCTGGGTGGGTTTTATGAGAACGGGAAAGGCGTTTCGAAAAATGATAAAGAAGCATTCAGCCTGTATGGAAGGGCGGCGAATCAGGACCTGGCTGATGCTCAATATTCTTTTGGTAATATGCACCGGGACGGCAGGGGTACAAAAAAGAACCTTGTTCTGGCTCAAAAATGGTATATCATTGCAGCAAAAAAATGGAAGCATTTTAAATCGATTGTTGAAAGTAGTAAACTTGATAAAGTGATGTCCGCAAGTGATTTGTCAAAGGCCAGAAAACTGGCTGAAGACTGGATGAAAGATAATAAGTAAGGGTTCGCGTAAAAATAAATTCACAAATTTTAAGGGTCGAGGCGCCCAGGCGGCAAGGCGCAAAAGCGGAGAAATATCAAGCATATTTCAAGCTTTTGTAACGCAGTCGAATGGGATGATTCGCCCCTTAAAATGTGAAGTTATTTTTGCGCGAGCCCTAAGGGTTCGCGTAAATATAAATCACTATTTTTGAGATTGGCTGTTTTATGATCACACCATTTGCATTAATTTCTCGATACCCTGTTTCCAGGGTATATCCGTGTTTGAAACAAACTATACGGCTATGCATTCCGTGCATTTTTTTTGTTACTATATTGTGTCCGGGAATATATGCTGATGATTCAAAGGAGGCGTATCGCTTGCATGGGGAACCCATAACACTTGACCAGGCCATCGAGAGGCTGCGGGATCATTTTGAATTAAAGAAAGCGGATTACGTGATCCTTGTTGATATTTCAAAACAGGAATTGTGGCTGATTAAGGATACCCGGATCGTAAAAAAGTTTCCAGTTTCGGCTTCAAAATACGGTTACGGCAGTAAAGCGGGAAGTAATAAAACGCCGCTTGGAATTCATATGATCACGGCAAAAATAGGGGCGGGCGCGGATACGGGAATTATATTTAAAGCAAGAAAGAATACCGGTAAAACAGCGGTTATCACTAAAGATAAAACCGATTCAGAAGAAGATTTTGTCACCACGCGAATTATGTGGTTAGAAGGGTTGGAACAAGACGTTAATAAAGGAACAGGTATTGATTCCAGGGCCCGGTATATTTACATACACGGCACACCCGAAGAAGGACTCATCGGAACACCGGCATCCCACGGATGTATTCGAATGAAAAATACCGATGTCATTGAATTGTTCAATGCCGTATCAGAGGGAACTTTGGTTGATATTCAACAGGAGGTTGTTAATAATCTTTAGAAACCACTTCTATTGTTCTAAAAGCGGTTTTAAAACCTTTCTCCATGTCTTATTTAGAACATCCAGTTGCTGAATTGTTCATTGTGACCACTGGTAATTTCTTCTACCAGCGCGGCGAGTTTTCGTGTAATTGGTCCGGGAGTCTGCTCGATTATCCGGTCTTCAATTTTTCCTACCGGGTAGACCCTTACAGCTGTCCCCGCAAGAAATATTTCATCAGCCTCAAACAGTGATTCCGGAAGCAGCCTTTCTTCATGGGCTTCAATGCCGATGGTGTCCGCGATTTCAAGAATGGATTTTCGTGTAATACTTTCAAGTACGGTACCGCGGGCCGGTGTAAAAAGTTGGTTTTTTATAACAAGAAAGATGGATTCGGTCCCGCCTTCAGCAATAAATCCCTGACTGTCGAGCATGATACCATGATTAAATCCGCGTTCCCGGGCTTCCATTTGTGCCAGCATGCCGTTAAGGTAGTTGGCGGCGGCTTTTGCTGTGATCGGTACGGTCTGCGGATCAAGCTTGCGCCATTTTGAAATACATACACGGGTGCCCTGTTCAAAGGACATATCAAGACCGCCCAAATCTTCTTCCGGATTGACCACAAAAACGGAGATTGTGAGTTCTTCCTGCGGGGGCATTATTGTAAAGGAAATCTGCGGATAGTAGCCGATAACCTTAATAAAACCGTTTTCGACACTGTTTTGGGTTAATGTTTCACTGATGACTTTTGAGAGTTGGTCATCTGAAAGGGGGATCTTCATTTTTAGAAGACCGGCAGTTCGAAAAAATCGCTTGACATGTTCATCCAGCCGATAAACCGATTTGCCATTTTTTGTTTTATGAACACTTAACACTTCAAAAATAGCGGAACCGCGACCAAAGCTGTGACTCATGATATGAACATTGGCCTCATTCCAGGGAACGAATTTATCATTAATATATACAATACGGTCTTCAAGCATGGTTGGCTCCTCATTTTTTTGGACAAATTTGATGGTCTCGTAAAAAGTCCGAATGTGACGGTTTCGTAAAAAGTTCAAATTCAAGGCGTGCAAATTTTGTAATCATGAAGCGTACTTATCGGACCCGCCCTGTTAAATCTGTTTTTTATTTAACCGGGGCGTTGAATGATTGCGAAATGCAGCACAACACAGAAGTTGGACTTTTTACGAAACCGTCTAATTTATATCAAATTATCACACTGAATAACCGTCTTCAAGTTTTTTCCTGATTCCTGTGAACGGGAATATCAATCAAGTAATTTTCTCAATATCGCTGCCAGGTCCCTCATGATAACCGGTTTTAATATAAACCCCCTGAATCCCATGGATGCGGCGGTTTTAGATGATATGTTTTTACCATATCCTGTGCAAAGGATGATGGGAATATTCGGGCGGAGTTTGAGCATTTCTTTTGCCAGTTCATCTCCGGTTAATTTAGGCATTGTCAGATCGGTAATGACGATATCAATACTATCCGGTTTTTCACGAAAAAATTCAAGGGCTTCCTGACTGTCGGTTTTACAGACTGTTTTATATCCCAGGTTTGAAAGCATTTCCGCGAAAATTTCAACCAGTGTTTTTTCATCATCAACAAGAAGAATGCGCTCATTGCCGGCAGGAAGTGTTTCAACAGTTTCGAATTTAATGGTTGCCGCGGCTTCGGCAACACGCGGGAGATAAATATGAAAAGCGGTTCCTGTGCCGGGTTCACTTTCAACACAAACAGTTCCCCCGTGATTGCTTACGATGCCATGCACCACCGCGAGTCCAAGACCTGTTCCTTCACCTTTCTCCTTTGTTGTAAAGTAGGGGTCAAAAATTCGGTTTAGTATTTCCGGCTCGATACCTGATCCTGTATCTTCTACAAGGAGTTTCAGGTATGATCCGGTGTCAATATCCAGATGAGCTGCTTTTTCAGAATCTACAAAAGTGCTTTCCAGGGTGACTGTCAATATGCCGTCTTTATTCTTCATGGCGTGGAGAGCGTTTGTGCAAAGATTCATCAAGACCTGGTGAATCTGTGTGGGGTCCGTGTTTACGGTGTCAAAATCTGTTCTTATAACCTTTTTTATTTCAATTGTGGTCGGGAGAGAGGCCCTCAGGAGTTTCAATGTTTCCTTTATGATCGGGCTGATTTTTACAGGCTGTTGTATATTTTCTGCGATGCGGCTAAAAGAGAGTATCTGGCTGATCAGGTCTTTTGCCCTGTCACATGCTCTGAGTGATTTTTCAAGGCGGTCTTTCGCGTTTTTATTGTCCCTGATATGCATCATTGCTGTTTCGGTATAACCCATAATGGCTGACAGAATATTATTAAAGTCATGCGCGATCCCGCCGGCAAGAGTCCCGATCGATTCCATCTTTTGTGCCTGTTGAAGCTGGGCTTCAAGTTCATCTTCACGGGTGACATCCCTTGCAACAGCTACAATATTAACAATATTCCCGTTCGAGTCGCGGATCGGTGATATGGTCATCTCCGCCCTGCAGATCTCATCACTTTTATTCAGGTAAGAGAGTTTTCCTGTCCAGATATCACCATTTTTAACAGTTTCCGGTATTTCTTTATCAAAAATATCGGCACTGCCGCTGCTTTTTAGAAAATTGAGATTTCGTCCCACGGCTTTTTTACGTGAATATTCAGTGATACGTTTAAAAGCGGGGTTTACATATTCAATAATTCCATTCACATCGGTAATAATAAAGGCTTCCGCGGCCTGCTCAATGGCTGTAATAAGGCGTATCCTTTCCTTTTCTTCCTGCTTCCGTTCAATGGCTATGGCCACCTGATCGGAAACAAAATTTATAATGCTGACATCATTTTCATTATAAAGATCAGGATCACTATAACTCTGAACCGCCATTAAACCGATCACATCATTTTTTATTTTCAACGGGACACCCATCCAGATTTCCGCGATCGTACCAAAGGTTTCTTTGTTTTCCCTCTTTAACCAATCTTCTATCTCTTTTTTGCTGATTAAGAGCGGTTTACCCGATTTGATCACTTCATAGGAAAGTGTCAGTGAATCTAATCTGCTGAGATTGGTAATTTCCTCGAAACGATCACCGGTCACGTCACGGTAAAGCGGGAACGTCAGGGAGTCGTTTTTTTTGTCGTGAATGCAGATATAGCAATTGGTCACATCAATGATTCTGCCCAGGGATTGATGGATTGATTTGTAAACGTCTTCCAGGTTTAAGGTGGTGTTTACGGCGTTTGAAATTTCAAACAACGTACGGTTGATTTTTTCAGCATGTTCGCGAACCTTTATTTCCTGTTTGAGGCTCAGATTGCTTTTTTCAAGGGCCCGGGTTCGTTTTGTGATTTGTTCCTCCAGGTGATCTTGATGAAATTTTAAATTTTTCTTGATTTTATGTTGTTCATCCACCATCCGGTTTGCGGATATTGCCAGCTCATTAAATTCATCAAACTGAAGGCGGCCAAGATCGATTTTTTTCGCGTCAGAGGCGGCAGAAGTAAAAAAAGACGAAAAAATGAGAAAATCTTTCTTGGCCCGGCGTGTAATTTGTCTGGACAGTAATTGCGCGGCAGCAAGAATTCCGGCCAGTATACTAATGGTGATGATGAATTTCCATATTAAGTCCTTTCTAAGTTTTGCTTCTTTCACAGAAACGATCTTTTCAATTTCATCCAGATATATCCCTGCTCCGATACACCATTTCCAATCCCTGATGCCTCTCGCGAATGACACCTTCCGGGAAAGACCGATGGAGCCTGGCTTGTTCCATGTATATCCGACAAAGCCGCCATCTTTATCCTTTGCGGCATGAATCAATTCCTGAATAATTTTTTTACCATTTTGATCTTTCAAATCCCAAACGTTTTGATCGATCAGATCAGGCCGTATTTTATTTACGAGGGTATTTCCCATATAGTTGACAATAAAAATATAACCTTCTCCATTTAAAAACCGGATATTGGAAAGGCGTTCCTTGATCAGTTCCTGGGTATCGACCTGAACATCATCAAGATATTCCCCTGAGCCGATTAAAACGTTTAACGGTTTAAAGAGCTTAACGTATGATATTTTCGGGCTGTAAATACCGCTTCCCGGCGGCTTTTCCCAAGTATAACTGGAAAAGCCTTCACCTTTTTGAGTTACGATACGGATAAAATCTTTAACCAGGTATTTCCCATGAGGATCCTGGAGTTCCAGTGTATAGGTGCCCGGCGGATCTTTAGGGTGAACCCAGGTTATACCGGTTGTATCGATAGCGAAATAGTAACCACGGCCGTTATTCCACTTGATGGAGTGTAACATGTCATAGATCATCTGTCTGATCTGAGGGAGGGTTTTTCTTTTCCTGTTTGCGTGATACAGGAAAGAAGCCGAGCCGTGTACCTCCTCTACTTTTTGTTTAAGCTCTTTTCTAAGGCGTTTTTCTTCCTGACTGCGCTGAAATTCCACATATTCAACAGCCCGGTTTACCTGGTCTACGATTATTTCTTTTCTGGATTGAAGATCGTTTTTGCGCAGTAGTTTTATATCCTGTTTAAACAGGTTATAATCATGAAATAACCAGATACACGCCACAATGGTTATTGTAAATATAAGAAATCCGCTCATGTTTCTATGCAGAGCGGCGGAATAACTTTTCTTCATGATCTATCTGCCCTCAGAAAATAATACCGGCTGGTATTTGGATCAGTTTGCCAATGGATAAAACTCGATTCAGTTCAAATATTATAAAGAATTACACATATTTGCGGATAAGACAAGTGTTTTGTAAAAAATTGAAATATTAAGTAATGTCGGTTTTTAATATATTCACTTTTCGGGTTCTGAGAGGTGTAACCCAAATTAAAAGTATTGACAATTTATTCTATTTAACTAAGATAGCAGGCAAAGAAAAACTTGAAACAGAAGGTAATCGATGTATAACACACCCCGCTTAAAAAAATGTTTCTTTACCGGGCAGATACTGTTTTATTACCAGGGGAAGTATATGAAGTGAAAATAATTTGAAAAACGATTCAGATGATAAGACCTCTTTAAAATAAGAGGTTTTTTTTTGATATTGTCTGGTCTTCCAGGGGAGGAAAAACATGTCTGTAAAAGGTGTCTGGCTGCCGATTATTACACCATTTCATAATAATAATGTTGATTATGAATCTTATGAAAAACTGATCAACTACTATATACCCAAGGGGATATCGGGGCTGATTCCCCTTGGTACCACTGGAGAGAGCCCTGCTGTTTCTGAAGATGAATTTGAAAGAATGATTGATAAGACACTTGAAATTACAAAAAACCGGGTTCCGGTTTACGTCGGACTTGGCAGTAATTACACCGATCATGTATTAAAAAAAATCAAGATTGTTGAAAAATACAGGGTTGACGGTATTTTGTCTGTCTGCCCCTATTACAATCGCCCGAATCAAAAAGGAATGACAGAACATTTTACCAGAATATCAGAAGCAACAGATCTAAATATCATTATTTATAATATACCGTACCGTACCGGAGTGAACCTGCAAAATGAAACTCTATTTAAGCTTGCGGAGCTGGAGAATATTGTGGCGGTAAAAGATTCCTGCGGCAGTATCAGGCAGTCGCTGGAACTCTTGATGCATAAGCCGGAACAGTTTTCTGTTTTCACGGGAGAGGATGTATTATTTTACACAACGCTCGTTAACGGGGGGGATGGTGGAATTCTTGCTGCCGCTCATTTTAAAACAGAAAGATTTATTGAACTGTATCATCTGGTCAAGGAGAATGATCACAGACGCGCCTTGAGTATCTGGAAAAAGATTGAAGGCATGATTCCATTACTGTTTGAAGAACCGAATCCGGCACCGATAAAATACTGCCTGAGACAGATGAATCTGATAACATCAGACGACGTTCGGCTTCCTCTTGTACCTGTGTCTGATCGATTGAAGGTGAAGCTGGATCGTATGATTTGAAACCATGAAATACACCAACGATTATCGATGTCATGAACCGCACTTAAATTGCCATTAATGCTTGACTCGATAAAGAAACGATGAAATAAAGGCAGAGTGTCAATTATTCAAAATTTCTATTTGACCATCTTCAATCATAAACACTCGTTTTATCCCGATTTGCGTAAAACATAAGAAATCGGATAAATAATTGTGAATTTAATAAAATTAATTGACAATTATTTATTTATAAGTATAAATATTAAAAATTAATTGAAAACAGTTTCAGCAAAACAGAATTTAGTTAATGATGATAACCTAAATGACCGGTCAGGCCTCAAATGATTTGGCTTGACAGTTTAAAGTGTAATGGCTATGAGCTATTCTGTTTCAGGGTGGTAGCTTATTTTCCGTTCCTGATTTTAACATATTACTATCATTGTTCAGCAGGTTTTTACCAATCTATTCATCATTCAAGGAGGAGGGATCATGAAAAAAGTTGCAATACTTATGGCTGTGATGTTTGCATGTTTTCTAATGTTTTCCTGTGAAAAGGCGGGAGAGCAGGAGGACGTATCAGAACTTACAAAAAAGATCGATGAACTTACTCAAAAGCTTGAAGAGCTAAGCGAGAGAGTCGCCGCGCTAGAGGCTCCGCCAGTAGACAAGATATTTGTAAAAGCGACATACGGTACTGTCAGAACGCTCGATCCAGCTACTTGTTATGATACAACCGGCGGGAGCATGTCGCGCCAGCATCTTGAAACACTGGTTCAATTTGACGGCCCGTCGACTGAAAAATTTGCTCCCATGCTGGCAACCAATGTTCCGACTGTTGCCAACGGCGGTATTTCAAAAGATGGTAAAACTTACACTTTTGATATCCGAAAAGGTGTAAAATTCCATAGTGGAGGCACACTTACCCCTGCAGACGTTGAATATTCTCTCGAAAGATCATTACTCGTGGACCAGAAAGGCGGACCCTCCTGGATGCCGCTTGAAGCTATGGTTGGTGTATCCGGTACACGGGAAGATGGTAAACCGATTCCCGGAATTTTCAAGAAAATTATGGATTCCATTGAAGTCAAGGGAAACAAGGTAATCCTGCATCTGGCCAATCCTTATCCACCGCTGCTGGGAATTCTCCAGGGATCATGGTGTTCGATTTACAGCAAAAAATGGGCGGTTAGTAAGGGCGCCTGGGATGGTACGCTTGCCAGTGCAGCGAAGTTTAATGGTCCGGAGATCAACAAGGAGCCTCTGCAGAGAGCTACCGGCGGTGGTACCGGCGCATACATTCTGAAACAATGGGAACCATCCAAACAATTGGTGTTTGAGCGATTTGATGGTTATTGGGGGAAGAAACCGGCGATTAAAACCTATATACACAAATACGTCCAGGAATGGACCACAAGAAAGCTGATGCTCCAAAACGGTGATGCGGACACTGTAACCGTTGATGCTACATATTTTCCTGAAGTTGAAAAGATGAAAGGCATCACAATTCACAAGGTTCCCCAGCTTGCAGTTTCCTTTGGATTTTTTAATCAGGAAATCAACATGAAAGGGAATCCGGATGTGGGTAGTGGTAAGCTGGACGGTAAAGGAATTCCTTCAGACTTTTTTACGGACATTAACGTCAGAAAGGGTTTTCTGCATTCGGTTGATTACGAAGCGCTGAAGTACGATGTTTCAAACGGTCTGATCGAAAATCCTGGCAGCC
>JAUVGT010000281.1 GCA_030593645.1 Deltaproteobacteria bacterium | reverse complement strand
AAAGTCCGAATTAGACGGTTTTGTAAAAAGTTCAAATTCAAGGCGTGCAAATTTCGTAATCATGAAGCGTACTTATAGTACGTTGAATGATTGCGAAATGCAGCACAACGCAGAAGTTGGACTTTTTACGAAACCGTCAATCTTCTTGTATTCAAAACCAAGACCTTTAGGGCTCGCGCAAAAATAACTTCACATTTTAAGGGGCGAATCATCCCAGTCGGCTGCGTTATAAAAGCTCGAAATATGCTTGATATTTCTGCGCTTTTGCGCCTTGCCGACTGGGCGCCTCGATCCTTAAAATTGTGAATTTATTTTTACGCGAACCCTTAGATCCGGTTCTCTACTCAGTATTTTTATCCTGATCAGACAGCAGATCATTAAGACGATAAGAAGATTTTTGACCTGATTTTTGCAGGTGATTTAGATTGATTACAAGTTTTTCCATTTTTTCTCTGTTCAGCGGTCTGGAAAAGAAATAACCCTGACCGGAGTGACAATTCATGTCGGAGAGCATTTGCTGTTGTTCCGGTGTCTCGACGCCTTCGGCTACCACATTTATTTTCAGCTTGCGGGCAAGATCAATAATCGTTTCAACAATGTTCATATTTTCATTTGAAGGTTGGTCGATGTTTGAAACAAAACTCCGGTCAACCTTCAGCGTGTCCACAGGAAGATGCTGAAGGTAGCTCATTGAAGAATATCCTGTACCGAAATCATCAATGGCAATCTGAATGCCCAGAGACTTCAAACGATTTATTAATTCTATGATTTCGTCAGTCTCTTCCATGAGAGCGGTTTCAGTAATTTCCAGTTTCAGACTCTCGGGAGGCAGTCCGCTTTCCTCCAGGATATTCTGTATCTCATCAATAATATCGGGCCTGATGATCTGTTTACTGGAAATATTCACACTTATAAAAAGAGGCGGGCTTCCTTCTGCCTGTATTCCCCATTTTACAAAATGATTACAGGCTTCCCTGAGTACCCATTTACCAATGGGTACGATCAATCCCGTTTCTTCGGCGATCGGGATAAAATGATCCGGTTTTGTTAAACCATGTTTGGGGTGATTCCATCGGATCAGTGCTTCAAAACCGATTAATGAACTATTGATCAGAGATACAATCGGCTGATAATAAAGTTCAAACTCATCCCTGTGTATGGCCTTTCTCAGATCGGTTTCAATTTCAAGCAGTTTTATCGCTCTTTTATGAAGTTTCCGATTGAATATTTTGTATTGACCCCTTCCTTTTTCCTTTGCAAAATTCATCGCGGCATCCGCATCCCGAATGATTTTTTCAGGGTCGTTATATGTTTTTGTGTGAACAACAATACCGATACTGGCCGGCGCAAATATTTCCTTATCATTTATTATAAATGGTTTTTTTAATGATTTCTGAAGCCTGTCCGCAATATTGACCGCATAATCCTGCTCTTCAATATTTTCGAGCATGATGACAAATTCATCACCTCCAAAGCGGGCCAGAATGTCAATATCCCTTAACGATTCCTGAAGCCTTTCGGCAAATGCCAGCAGAAGACAGTCGCCGGTATTGTGCCCAAAGCTGTTATTAATCAGTTTAAATCGATCAATATCCAGATATAGAATGGAATAATAATAATCATCACGTATTTTTTTTCGTTTGATGGACATATTCAAGTGTTCCATAAATAGCGCCTTGTTGGGAAGATTTGTAAGTGTATCGTGGAACGCCTGGTGGTAGATCTTTTTTTCAGCCTTTTTTAATTCGGAAATATCTGCGATTGAAACGACACTGCCGCCTTCATCGGCAATCGGAGCAAAAGAAATAAGAGTATGCTTCCTTTCATTGTTTCTATCTATGAATTCACAGTTATAATGTTTAATGATGGCACCGGGTTCGGTATCCGGGATGGGAAAGCATTTCTTTTTCAGTAGATCCTTATGACTTTTTTCATCAATAAATGCTGTCCAGGATTTCAGGTTTTCAATTTCAGTTTTTTTATATCCTGAAATGTTTACAAATTCTGAATTAGCCAGTGAGATGGTTTTATCATTTTCGATAATGATAGTGGCTGTACCTGTATTTTCAAATATTGCACGATATTTATTTTCAGATTTACGAAGTTCTTCCGTGCGGTCTTTAACTTTAGTTTCAAGGGTTTCATTTGCTTCGTGCAGCTCAGCCCTGGATCGGTTTATATTGTTGAGTAATATCTGTGTTAATATGCTGATAAACAGGATGGCACCCACGGAGATGAGTGTTGCCAGATTTTGACTTGAGCTGGTGGCTCTCTCTAATAAATAATAAAGTAAGGACGCCGCTGAACCTATTATGACGAGTCCGAAGTCATCAAGAGAAACAGGCTTCTTTTTTTTTATCATTTCAGATTCCGGAAATTGTATTGAGCAATGATCCTTTTATTACCATAACCATTTTTGAAATGCAAACGAACACTTCATTATTCAATAATCAGGGGTATTAGTAAAAAACATGAAAAATCAGCACTATATATGCTCTTCCAGGACGATTATTATGAAATCGTATAAGAGGTCATGCATCGGTGTCGTTTTAAAACCTTAATTGCTGGATCATATCCACAATAATTGTTTTTTAATCACTTATATGATATTTATAGAATAGAAAATCTGTTAATCTCAATAGTGTACACATTTGATAATGAAGGAAAAAAAATTGATCAATGATTAAAATAACTGATTATTACATTATAAAACTACCCATACTCCTGTTGACCATTCTTACAGGTTTTATATTTGAATTTATGATCAGCATTCCATTTATAATAATGTGTACTCTGGATACACTGTTTCGTAAACAGGCATAGAGCAGCTGTCGTTCTGATAAACAGAAATAATTTGCTTTTATTTGAATGGTTTGTTAATAAGGCACGGCAGTAATTATATGGTATTTGATGCCCGCCTGACAGATATTATCCATATGGCAGAGCCATGAATCAAAAAGGGTTTTGGTACGCCTGGCAGGATTCGAACCTGCGGCCTACGGATTAGAAGTCCGTTGCTCTATCCAGCTGAGCTACAGGCGCACTGAAAAATCAAAGTCGACGCATACCATATGAATAAATGGATGTCTATAATAAAAATAAATATCAACAAAAATACACTATTTTATGAGATACGGACTTTTTACGAGACCATCAAAACTTAAGTATACAACAATTCATAAATTTTTGCCGGTATTTATAAATAAATAATAATGGAATTTTCATACAGGATATGAATAAGAAAAAAGTAAATAAAAGTAAGAAAGCGGGGACCCGGAGTGGTAGATCGACCGCTAAGAGCTCTGATAAAGCGCTTGTAAAATATGATTCCCTGCAGAGGTATTTGTCTGAGATCAGCAGGTATAACCTCCTGACCCGAGAGCAGGAGAAAGAATACGGTATCAGGGTCCAGGAGGATGGTGACAGGGAAGCGGCATATGCGATGGTGACATCCAACTTAAGACTTGTTGTAAAGATCGCGCTTGAATTTCAGCGTGTCTGGATGCAGAATCTTCTTGATTTGATCCAGGAGGGGAATATCGGCTTAATGCAGGCGGTCAGAAAATTTGATCCGTACAAGAATGTTAAATTTTCCTATTACGCGTCTTTTTGGATCAAAGCCTATATTCTCAAGTTTATCATGGACAACTGGCGCCTAGTGAAAATTGGAACCACCCAGGGTCAGAGGAAACTTTTTTTCAAATTAAAAAAAGAGAAACAAAAGCTTATTGATGAAGGTTTTGATCCCAGACCAAAACTCCTGTCGGAAAGGCTGGGCGTATCAGAAAAGGATTTTGTGGATATGGAGCAGCGCCTTGTTGGGTGGGACTTATCTTTTGACGCAACGATTAAGGATGACTCCGATTATGAAAGGATTGAGTTTTTAAAAACAGAAACCGAATCTATTGAAGATCAGGTTGCTAAAAAAGAAATGGAAAGTCTTATTCAGGATAAGATAAATGAATTCAGAATCAAGATGACAGCCAGGGAAATTGAGATATTAGACAAACGAATTTTAGCAGATGATGGTGTTACACTTCAGGAAATCGGCGACCGTTATGGTATTTCCAGAGAGCGTGTACGTCAGATCGAAAAAAACATCATTAAAAAAATGGGAGAATATTTTAAACGGGAAATATCTGACTTTGATTCATATTCCAATAGAAACGATCTAGAAGGGTAAGGGTTCGCGCAAAAATAAGTTTACATTTTTGGCACTCGGAGGTAGGCCAGATTTGTTCGATCTGAGGCTGCAAAAACGCAGGAATAGCAAGCTATTCCGAGGATTTTGGAGTCGAGGATCGGGCAAAGATGGCCTGAATCCGGGATGCATAAAACGTGAAGTTATTTTTGCGCGAGCCCTAAGGGGTCGTATTTAAATAAAAAGAGGATAAAAATAAATGCGAACAAGATATACTAAAATGGCTATTCTTTTTATGGTCATTTTCTTTTTTACCGGTTGTTTAATGAATGAAGATATAAAACAACCGGCTGAAAAAAAACTTAATATACAATACAGACCCGAAAGCAGCTATTATTATTTTACGGAAGCGCAGCTTGAAAAAAAGAAAGGAAACCTTGATCAGACAATTTCATATCTTATCAGGGCAATCGAATTGGATCGTGACTCTCTTTACATAAAAAATGAATTGGCGGTTATTTATGCTCAGCAGAATGATCTGGAAAATGCGCTTGCGATCATTGAAAAAATATTGAAACAGGACCCGGAAAATATTAAAGCCCTTATCCTTTTGGGTAAAATAAAGCATGAACAGAAACAAAACGAAGAAGCCATAAAAACATATGAAAGAGTCATATCATTAGATGAGAATCAAAAGGGAATTTATTTACTTCTTGGCGGACTTTATCTTAAAGAAAACAATTCCAAAGAAGCTCTCAGGGTATTTAAAAAATATATCGATCATTTCCCATCATCATATTCCGGGCATTTTTACCTGGGGAAAATTTACACCCAAATGGGTGACAGTAAAAAGGCCGAAAAAGAACTTAAGATAGCCATAAATCTGGAGCCTGCCCTACTGGAACCGCGTTTTGAACTTTTAACTATTTATAATAAAGAGGGGAAACGAAAAGAAATTGATGGATTATACAAAGAAATCCTCAAACAGTACCCGGGAAATATCAGAGCCAATCTTGAGCTGGGTTATTATTACAACCAAAAAGGGCGTGCAAAGGAAGCGGCAAAAATATTCAAAGATCTTGGCCAGAGAAGTGAATTAGAATTTGAAGTGATTTTAAAAGTGATTCAACTGTATCTTGACAAAGATAAGTTTAAAACAGGCGTAATTATCCTTGAAGGTATGCTGACGGGCGCACCGAAAAGCTCGGATCTGAATTATCTGACCGGTTTTGCGCTTTATAATATGGAAAAAAGTAAAGATCGAGCCTTGAAATATTTTAAGAAGGTGCAACCCGGCTCAAGGTTTTTTGAAGACACAGTCGTTCACATTTGTTACCTGCATATGGAAAAAGGTAAAGCGGCCAAAGGGATTGAATACATCAGCTCCATAATAGACAAAAATGCAAATAATCCTGAATACAGATACTTGCTCGGAAAATTATACACAGAAAAAAAGGATTATGAGAATGCGATACAAGCCATTCGGATGGCTATCAAACTTGAGCCCGGAAAAGCTAAATTTCATTTTCGTCTTGGAGTCATTTATGAAAAATGGGGTGAAAAGGAAAAATCCATCGAAGAAATGAAAATTGTTTTAAAACTCGATCCCAAACACACTCACGCGATGAATTTTATTGGGTATACATACGCTGAACTGGACAGGAACCTGGATGAGGCCGAAGCGCTTATTAAAAAGGCTCTCACACTAAAACCGAATGATGGTTATATTACGGATAGTCTTGGCTGGGTCTATTATAAAAAGGGAGATTTTGAAAAAGCGGTAAAGATATTGGAAAGGGCTGTTAAACTGGTTCCTGAAGATCCTGTAATCCTGGAACATCTGGGGGACACATATATAAAACTGAAGAATAAAAAAAACGCATTAAAATATTACAGGCGATCATTGCAGAAAAATCATCAGGATAAGGAAGGGATTAAAAAAAAGATCAGGGAAATTTCAAAATAAAATGAACCAAAGGGTGTACCAGGGGATAAGCCAAGGGGCAAACCAAGGGATAAATCAAGGGGTAAACCAAGGGATAAACCAAGAGGTAAAATTGATCACGCACGGTTTAAAATCGATTACTGCGGGTTTTGTTTTAGTTGTTCTTTTTACCTCATGCGGTTTACTGCCCAAAAAGCTTCCTGGAAGTCTATACTTAAACATGAATCCAAAAGAGCAGGCAGTGGCCCGTGAAGATGCCCGGATCCTCCTTTTGAATTTGGAATCTGTAAACCAAAATCTCAAAACATTTAAAGGTATCGGTAAACTGAAATTATGGAACCATGAAAACGGGCAAATCAATGAACGGGCAGCCTGGATCGTTTCAAGACCCCTCAGTTTAAGTATTGTCATTCTTGTTTC
>JAUVGT010000106.1 GCA_030593645.1 Deltaproteobacteria bacterium | reverse complement strand
TTCTTTGTCAAAATATCCCTTGGGTGACATACCGCTTAAGATACCGCCTCCGCCCACTGCAATATTGCAGTTTTTATGGGCAAAGAGAATAGTCGGGCTGATACCATGGTAGCCGCCCCCGGCCGGATTGCTGCCGAATATTCCGGCAAGGATCGGAATCCCCAGCTGTTCTAACTCAGCATGCCGGAAAAACGCGGTCCCTCCGCCTCTCCGGTCCGCATAAAACTTTTCCTGTTCGGTAAGCTTCACACCGCTGCAATTCACAAGCCAGATCAATGGTATATTCAGTCTTTTTGAAAGATCGGTGGCCCTGAACACATTTTCGGCCTGACCCGGTATCCATGCACCCGCGTAAACTTTATTATCAAACCCAATAATGACCGCCCACTTTCCGGATATTCTTCCCAGGCCGTCAAACACGTTGGTCGTGCCTTCCTCATTATCCATGGGATTATAAAGTGTGTGCAGGGGACACCAGGTTCCCGGATCTACAAGATACTGGATTCTCTGCCATATTGTCCACTGTCCTCTCGCGTTGATCTTCTTCTCAGATAAACCGGCAGCTTTTAGCTTTTCAACTTCTTTCCGAATCCCGGTCTCAACTTCTTTGATTTTTTTTACATTCTCTTCACTGCTCTTAATCTGCCCCGGGTTGAGTTCCTTGCCGAATTCTGTCATCTTCTCAAAATAAGGTTTCATCATAAACTCCTAATCCAATAAATTCATATTTCAACTGACATGCAAATACCTAAATACAATTGTTTATAGTATTTTTCTTTTCATATCGTCAATTCATAAATCACATTAAAATGGTATTGAAACATGAAAATACGATTGGGCACCCTTGTTCTAAGTTCCCCGCGCACTCCATACACTTTACTTGTATAATCCCCTCTAATCTGTTATTAAATTCAATAATATTATTTAATATTTAGGGGGATATCGTGCCGTATACATTTAACGGAATCGGTACCGGTTATTCAGGTAAAAAAAATATCCATTCAGAATTTTCTGAATGCTCCCACTGCGGGCATTCAGACTATCTTCTTTCATATGATACAATACTGTATTTTGTCATTTTTTTTCTACCGGTTTTCCCGCTTGGTAAAAAGCGTGTATTAAACCATTGTCCGAGCTGTCAAACACACAATATTATATCTCTCAAAGAATGGTCCAAACTAAAGGCGGATGACATTCAATCCGCAGCAATCAAATTCAAAGAATCTCCAAGAAACCCCCATGCTGCCATCGAGCTGCTTAACACAATCATTGCTTACCAGGAAGAAAATACGTTTAATGTTACCGGACCGGTGATAAAAAAAATATTTAACGGCAGCGCCGAAGTCATGTCAATGCTGGGAATGACATATGGGGTCTTTAAAAATGTCACAAATGAAGAGGCATGCTATCGTGCCGCGCTGGCTGCCGAAGATACGCCGGATCACAAAAATCAGCTTGCGTCTTCTTTGATATTAAATGGGAAACCGGATGAAGCTGTTCAATATATCGAGCATATATTTAAAAATAAAGAAATAGAAAATATCGGATTAATTTATCTTCTTATCGAAGGTTTTCAGGCTTCTGCCCGGCATAAAGAAGCCCTTGAGATCATCGATAAGCTTATCGATAGTTTCCCCGAATTTGAAAACGATAAAAATATCATAAAGTACCGCAAGGCTTCTTTCAAAGGTCTTAAATCGAACAAAAAAATCATTTCCAACTCATTCAAAAACGAAATTAAAAAGACAAAAGAACCAAAATCCATTTCAAATTTATTCCCCAAACTGATTGCCCCTGCCATTCTCCTGATCATCATCGGTATTTATTTTTTTAACAGCATGGATGCTGCAATGAACAGAAGCGTTCACCTGATAAACGGCATCAACAAAACATACAGGGTTTCTCTCAATAATAATACATACAAACTTAATCCGAACCAGAGACTGCGTGTTATTATCAGAGAAGGGGATATCGCGATAAAAGTATTAAACCCGGAGCTTACGATTGAAGATCAACACTGCTCAATTAAGACTAAATTATTTACCCGTATATTTTCCACTGATCTTTTTATCATAAACCCGGACAGGACTGCTGTATTTTTATGGGACAAAACTGTTTACCGGAACAACCCCGATCCAAATTCCGTTAATCCACACAAACTAATCAGCGGCCGATTATTATACCATTTCAAGGATATAGACTACCATTTCACCGACTTCCCGGATACATTGAAAATCAGTACACCTTCTGTAGAAAAAACCCGTATAAATCAGTTAAATGGTCAATATTCCGCATTACAAATTGTAGATTTCATGCAGAGTGATAAACAATTTGATCAAGCCCTTAATTTTGCTGAAAGACGGCTTAATTTTGTGCCGCTGCAGAAAGATCTTTTAAGATACTATATATCCAGCGCACCGCCTGAAAAGGTACTTGAGCTGTTCGAAAAACACCTCGATGACAGGCCGGTTTTAACTGACTGGCATCGATACTACCAGCAGTACGTTGAAGAAACCGGCGGAGGCCTTGAGGCTCTGATAAACAGATATCGGATCATCTTATCCAAAGAACCTGAAAACAGTACATTGATGTACCTGCTGGGCCGCATTTTACTCAACACGAGTGAATCAGAATCATATTACCTGAAATCAATACAATCAAATCCGCCATCTGCCTATTCATATCACGCGCTTGCCTGGCACACATTCAATTCCGGCAACTTCCGGAAAGCGTTTGACCTGTCATCAAAGGCTGTGAGCCTTGATCCGGAAAATCAGACTTTTCTTGAGCTTTATGAAAGCGAACTGATGTCCCTGAATCAATATGATCAGCTTTTAAAATTGATAGACAGAAAAATAAAAACAATTGGGAACAGCGGTGATCTGGTCAAAAAACGCGTTGTTGCCCTTACAGCACTCAACCGCCATAACGAAGCATCCAGGACGATTGAAAGTTATATTAAGGAACTGGATTCTCAGGGTAATCCGGAAGCTGAAAAATGGAAACATTATCTCAACAGCATTGCCGCATATATCCGCGGTGACATCGTAAGTTTTAACAACCATGCGGACAAATATGAGGGTTTTTTGTTCAGCCGCGCGCTGCTGGCGAACAGGCTGGAGGATGCGGAAAAATGTCTTAAAAATGGAAATACTTCTCCATTTGACCACTTGCTTTTGGCGGGTTTGGCCAACATTTCAGGCGATACTGTTTTAAGCCGGAATGAATTCAAAAAATCTCTGGAAATGATTACAAGTCAATCCAAAACGCACAGGGAGCTGAAATCGTATCTTGAAGGCCAAACACCCGGTCCGGCTGCCCTGTTAAATACTGGAATACGGCCATATGAAAAATGTATTGTCGCGCTCTACCTGGGGACGAAACATCAGAAAAATAAAAAACAATTCTTTGATCTGGCCAGAAAATTCAATTTTGACAGAAACCCTCAGTATATCAGCATCAAGCGCGTGATTCAGTAAACCCAATTAAAAATGATGAACAGAATGAATTCAGGACACGATTATCTGATATACATATCAAACATGCCAGAAAGCCCAGTTTTATAAAACGGTTGATCAATCATGACTTGTTGACTACATAATTGTTCTCATTTTATTCTACCAATGATCGCCTACTGCCAACGCGGTTTCTCTGGCCACTTTGCCTTCTAACCGCGCGGAAACCGCGATAATATCCTGCGCGAGATCTTTTAACGGACCGATATTGTCGTTTCCGGGTAGAATTGGTAATAGATTGTAAAGCATTTTTCGGTTTTTTGGCCGGTTAGTTGGCCAATTCTTATTCTTCATAATACATTATTATATTACAATATATTATCTACTAATTAATCTGTTTTTATATTATTGGCCGGTTTAGAGAAGACTCAAATTTTCAGATTGGAATTATTGCCTCTGCTAATTACAGCACAGCGATAATTTAATTGATCATTCTTTTCACGGCGCTGTTGAGATCTTCCAGCAGCCAGTCGATATGTTTCCGATGTGTCCGGAAAGACAGGATGCAGTCCCTGAGAACAAAATGATCATTGATGAACGTTCCTGATATATGTGTTCTGAATTTATCATTCACCCGTGTGATGATTTCCTGGTTGACCCGGTTCAGCTCGTCTTGATCCATAGCTTTATCATAGAAACGAAAGACTGTAAGAGATAGTTCGGGTGGTGCAATAATTTCCCAACAATCATTTTTCTTTAGTTCATCATGGAAATACTTCGCAAGATCAAGTTTTTCTTTGAGAGCGGTTTTGAATACGTCTGTGCCAAGGACTTTGAAGGGAAGCCATATACCCAGCCCCCTGAATGGACGCGTCAATTCAAGTGACATTTCAGAAAAATCCCAAAGGTTGTCATTCTCATTGTTATCAGGTAAATAGTCGGCCTGATGAGAAAAAACCTTTCTTAAAGTATTCCGGTCCTTAACCAAAAGCGCCCCTGTTCCATAGGGTAGAAAAAGCCCTTTGTGTGGATCCAAGGTTACGGAATCGGCAAGCCCGATACCCTTTAAATGTGTTTTTCCGTCTTCGGTCATGGCAAAAAATCCGCCGTATGCGGCATCGACATGGCACCACATACCGAACTTTTGAGAGATTGAACACAGCTCTTCAAGAGAATCCACGGTCCCCGTATTGGTACTGCCGCCGTTGGCAATAATCATGAACGGTTTGTGGCCATCCTTCACATCCTTTGATATAGTCTCTTCAAGCATATTCAAATCAATCTTGAATTTTTCATCCACCGGGATAATCCGCATCTGGGAAGGAAATATCCCTGCGGCATGAAACGCTTTCCACATGGAGTGATGCGAATACTCGCTCGCGTATACTGTCCCTTTGGAAATTTCTTCTCCAAGGATAAGATCTCTGGCTGTAATTACGGCTGTCAAGTTTGCGATCGATCCTCCGGAGGTTAAAATCCCGCCGGCAGAAGATGAATATTGAACCATCTCACAAAACCAGCGGATCACATCCGATTCGATCTGAGAAAGAAAGGGCGCTGAAGCATTAAGACCTATATAACGATTGGCTGCCCTTGCGACCAAACCGGCCAGGACCGAATGAAAGATCCCGCCCCCTGGGATATATGCCATAAAACCCGGACTGGTCGTGGGAAACGCATAGGGAATTTTATTTTTAAAAAGATCTTCCAGGACATCTGAAAGCGGGATTTCACTTTCAGGCATTTTTTCAATGGTCCCTGATGCCTTTTTCCTAGCTTCCTCCATATTAAAATGAACCGGTTTGTCCACATTTAACATGTAATCAATAATATAGTCCGACGCCTTTTCCATCATCTGTTTCATTTCAGTTTCAGACGGTTCTAATTTGTATTCCATTGATATTTTTCCTTATCACTATCAGTCAAATCATTCAGAACGGTATTTATAACACATGCGCGATAATTCACAATAGTATTTTTGGTTCCAAAAAGTTTATATATAATCCGATTTGAGATATTTCCAATATTGATATCATTAGGTTCATCACAGTCCCTTTCTATATGCATATACCCTAATATAATCATTGCACTCTCACGGTTGAGAAAGGAACCCGGACAACCATTTGATAATACTGTAAACAGCCTTCGAAACTGTGTCGTAATCGTTTTAAGGAGTGGTTTAAAAAGCTTCAATCAGGCTCAAGTTAAAATCAAAACAGTTTTCAACTGTCCCGATAAGTCCTGACGGACCTGCAAGACAGACAGGAGTAAACTGAATATTTATAGAATTATTAACTTTGCTCCAACAGAAAAATTGGATCGAAAGGAAGTTTTGAAACCACTTCTATGTTGATTTCATAGGCAATCAAAACCATAAATCATTCCAAATAATTATTGTCGAAAAAATTAATTCAATGATAGATAAATTAATCAGGAATATTAAATTGAATCGCAAAAAAGTTTCATTTAATCCATCATGCTAATACAGGTGATACTGGTCATTGTTCATATAGAATTCTTTATGAAACCGATTTTTTTCTCAGCCTGAAAGCTTTAAAAATCAAAGAATTACAATCTATCCGGACAAAAAAGTTGCACTCCTAAAGGGGTACCCTGAATACTTTGACTGGCGCTCTTTCACATCTTTCTTCATTGCGTATTTCCTAATGATACCTTCACTCACTCCGATCATACTTAAAGAATATCTCACGGCCCAGAACCTACAACTCTAATATTTCTTAAAAATGTCTGCTATATATTTGAATAGCCGAATCATCACGCGGCCTTTGATCGTACAGAAGGTATAGCTTACTGTGTACTTCGATGGAATGATAAAAACAAGATTTACATGATTTTTCGGCATGTTACCTTCAAGCATCTAATTATTTCATTCGGTTATCTTTCTAATCCGCCCTAACTTTCTGTCCGAAAGTGCCGTATATCGAACTAAACCGCTACATCGGGCAAAACACAACATGATCATTGCATAAACACGCAGTGTGTGATAATTGTCACCATGTTATTACGGTGTATCTTCTTATCCAATTCATTTGAACCGGTAAGCCATTCCTTTAAGGAAACATAGTTTAACTATTCAGTGCCTCGAACCGGAGGAGTTTTGAAAACATTGAATACTTTGAGTGCTTGTCAGCGGTTTCGATACCTGATACCACACATGAACTGGCATAAAATTGCTGATACTACAAATAGCTATCACAGATTGTAGTACCAGGCGGTATCAAGTCATGAGAAAAGAATATGTTATTTAACTCAATAGAATTTGCAATCTTTTTACCAATAGTTTTTTTTCTCTATTGGTTTGTAACGAATAAAAATATAAAGGCACAAAACTCCCTTCTGCTCACCGCTAGCTATGTCTTCTACGGTTGGTGGGACTGGAGATTTCTTTCTTTAATTGTAATTAGCTCATTCGTTGATTACTTTGTAGGAATAGGGCTATCAAAAACCAATAAAGATCGAAAGAGGAAATTACTTCTTTTAACAAGTATTTTTGTAAATCTTGGTTTTCTTGGATTTTTCAAATATTTCAATTTTTTCTCGGAAAGTTTTGCAGAAGCATTTACACTGCTTGGAAAACCAATAAATGCAACAAGGTTAAACATAATACTTCCAATAGGGATTAGTTTTTATACTTTCCAAACACTTAGCTACTCAATAGACGTTTATAAACGGAAGACAGCTTCGACAAAAGACATACTTGCTTTTTTTTCTTTTGTAAGTTTTTTTCCTCAACTTGTTGCTGGACCGATTGAGAGAGCAAAAAACTTATTACCACAATTTTACACAAAAAGGACTTTTGAATACGAAAAAGCTGTTGATGGAATGCGTCAAATCCTTGTGGGACTGTTTAAGAAAATTGTTATTGCAGACAATTGTGCAATCTATGTGAATGATATTTTTTCGAACTATACAGATTATTCGGGGAGTACTTTATTACTTGGTGCAATCTTCTTTTCCATTCAAATCTACAGTGACTTTTCAGGTTACTCAGATATTGCTATTGGCACATCAAGATTATTTGGCTTCAACCTAATGAGAAATTTCGCTTTTCCTTATTTTTCAAGAGATATTGCAGAGTTTTGGCGGCGTTGGCATATTTCATTATCAACATGGTTCAGGGATTACGTTTACATTCCTCTTGGCGGCAGCAAGGGTGATACCTGGATGAAAATCAGAAATACCTTTGTGATTTTCCTTGTCAGTGGGTTTTGGCATGGGGCAAACTGGACTTTTGTGGTTTGGGGATTTATTAATGCTTGTTATTTCTTGCCATTGATGTTGTTAAAACAAAATAGAAAAAATACAGACATCGTTGCAGCAGGCAAACTATTACCCAATGTTAAGGAGCTGTTTCAAATTGGGACAACCTATTTTCTTACTATTTTAGCGTGGATATTTTTTAGAGCCGAAACAATAAATCAAGCAATAAACTATCTCAGAAATGTTTTTTCAATGTCACTTTTTTCAATGCCTGAAAATGGTTCAATAAAAGTAATTTTATTAGTAACTGTTTTTTTCTTGATTGAATGGATACAAAGAGACAAACAACACATCTTGCAATTTGACAAATTAACATGCCCCAAAATAATTCGCTGGGGAATATACTATGGTATTATTTTTTTAATTATAGGCTTTGGTGGCAATCAGGAAGAATTTATTTATTTTCAATTTTAGGAGAATATGATGCGCCTATTTTTAATGAATATATTAGTTTTTATTTCGATTTATATGTTTGTCTTTGTAGTCATAGTCTTTAAAGATATAACACCTGAAAATCATTATTTGAGAGCAATAGAAGATAAAACAAGATTAGTCCAAACTATTAAAGGGCAAAAAATACTTTTAATTGGTGATTCAAATTTACCATTTGGCATCGATAGTAAACTTATTGAGGATTCAACGGGTTATAATGTCGTTAACACAGGTTTATTTGCTGGAATGGGACTTCAGTTTTATTTAAATCAATTTAAGGAAAACATAAAAGCTAATGATTTAGTAATTATTAGTGTTGGATATAATCAATTTACTGATAGATTTTATGGTTCTAAAAAGTTAGCCTTCGTTCTGAAAACATATCCTCACTATCTTAAGTATATATCTGATTATGCACAGATTAAAAATATATTAAAAGGATTCCTTAACATACCATTAAGTTATATAAAAAAGACAACTTTCAAGTTCGAACCCGGCGCAGGTAAGTACAGTAGTGATAATTTTAATCATTATGGTGATTATATTGATAATCTATCCCAAAATTCAACATTTAAGGGAACAACAAAAAGCATAAAATTAGAAATAAATAAAAAAGCCATACCTGCAATAAATTCTTTTTCTCAATACATCGAAAGTAAGGGTGCTAAATGTTACTTCTCTTTTTCTCCCCTTCCTAAAAGTTTGTATCAAATCAATCGAACAGAGTTTGATATGTATGAGAAGCAAATCCAAGCACAACTATCGGTACCAATATTAGGTGAATTGCATAATTATGTATTTGAAGATTCCCTGTTTTATGATTCAAAACTTCATTTAAATAATATTGGTAAAAACAAAAGAACTGTTATATTTATTAAAAAGTTAAAAGAACATATTTAATTTATACTATAATAAATCATTTGTTTTATAACACGGCTTATTGAATGCTACTCGAATAAGTTCAACTGAATAGATCATACAGGCAAAATCGGCTTTTTTAGATAAAACCTATCTCAAAAATAAAAAGGGGGGAACCAAAATGACTGATCAATATCAAACATGGTTATGGGAAAAAACAGGAGAAAAATGCATTAAAGCATTAATCAAGCACGACTTTGACGCCTTTATGGTATCTAACATCTCAGAGGCAAAAGACCGAATTCTGAATATGGTATCCGGCTATGAAACGTTTGGTTTTGGAGGATCAGATACCACAAGAAACATCGGTGTACTGGAAGAACTCATTGCAGGCGGTAAAACCATTTATGACCACTGGAAGGGTGACATATTAAAAGAAGAATCCCTTAAGGTCCGAATGTTGCAGGGACAGGCGGACTGTTTTTTCTGCAGCGCGAATGCCATCTCCATGACCGGAGAAATAATCAATGTAGACGCGGTTGGCAATCGTACCAATGCCATGTGCTTTGGCCCAAAAAAAGTGATCATTGTCGCCGGAATGAACAAGGTCACTCCTGATCTTCATTCTGCCCTGAACCGGGTAAAAGAGATCGCCGGACCCATGCGCGCAAAAAGCCTGAACATGGAAACCCCATGCGCTGAAACAGGAAAGTGCAATGACTGTAATACTCCTCAGAGGATATGCCGAATCACAACGATTCTTCACCGGAAACCGATGATGACCGATGTTTCCGTGGTGCTGATTAATCAGGTGTTGGGGTATTAAACTATTTTACTGATACTGTTCGCTTTTCACTGTTTTTTTATGTACCGCGATCCATTTGGTGAAACATACGGAATTGGGAATCAAGAATTCCGCAGTCTCACCCTTTAGCACAGTATATCTCAGGTTTATTTCGGTGACCACGCCTTTACAACCGGCCACCTCGATTTCATCGCCGCAGCGAAACGGCTGGTAAAATAGTACCAGTACGCCCGCCAGCAGGTTTGACAGAGCGTCCTTAAGAGCAAAGCCCAGGGCGAATCCGGTTAACCCCAGGCCGGCTACCAGGGCGGTGATATCAATTCCCAGTGTTCCCAGTGCTGTAATCAGCCCAAGAATGATGATCACAGCTTTAAATATGGATCCGACCAGCCGGATCACCGTGGATTTATCCGTATCCATTTTTCTACTGAGCTTTACGGCGATTTTCCGGGTTATCCATGCAATCCCGTAAAAGACTGTAAAAATAATAACCGCCATAAAAAGCCCGGGTGAATACTCAACAATTTTATCACCGATCTGGGAAATAATTTTATCTGTAATTTCTATCATTCCTGTATCTCCGGCTTATATTCCCAATATATTCTTCTCTGTGATTTAAAAAATGCTTATAAACCTGGTAATGGTTGGTCTCCTCATATTCAACCGCTTTTACCGGCGTTGAATCAAAACTATAAATTTCCGCGCCCGGGCATGCCAGCAAAATAGGAGAATGGGTGGCGATGATAAACTGGGCGTGATCCATCTGCCCCATCTCCATCAGAAGGCCAAGCAAATCAATCTGTGTCACGGGTGAAAGGGCATTTTCCGGTTCATCCAAAAAGTAGATCCCTTTGATCCGATATCTTGATTTGAAAAATGACATATGGGATTGTCCATGAGACTGGTCCATTAATGACTCCCCGCCAAAATAGGACAGTTGCCCCGGATCTGCAGCGGCCCATTCATCCAGGTTCTGTGAAAAATTTCGAAATATTTCAGATGCAAAAAAAGACCCGGGCACTTTGCCTGCAGACCATTTCAATTGAATATAACGGTGCAGATCTTTTTCAAAATGGTTTACAGCAAACCGAGTCCGTTCCAAGCCGCTCCAGATATGGACACCGCACCCCCTGGCAATGGCTTCCAGCAAACTTGACTTCCCGGTCCCGTTTTCACCAACAAAAAAAGTAACATTTTGGGTGAATTCGATTTCATTTGTATCCTTAAAAATCGGAAGGCTGAATGGATAAATATCATCGGTGGGGTATTTTTCCGGATGAAGTACAATACTCTTAAGATGCATCAAAGTCTCCTGAAAATAATATTAAAATCCTTTTTTCTTTAGAATCATATGATGAAGATCCTGAAAATGTTTAGCAGGCTGCTCGCCTGCACGATCGGTTCTTGGTTTCATCTTGACCGCGTCTTCCGGACACCGGGTTGCGCATACACCGCAGCCGATGCACCAGTCAGTATCGACCACGGGTAAATCATCTTCTATTTTTACAGCATCAACCGGACAGATCACAGCGCATTCTCCACAACCCGTGCATTCTTCGTCATCGGTTTCCCTGACAAAGTAGACAGCCATGATAAAATCTCTGGGTATCTTTCTTCTTTTAATCACCCCCACATTCCAGCATGCGCAGCCGCAACAGTTGCAGTTATGCTTGATGCCCGTTTCCGAATTATCCACAAAATGAACCAAACCCTGATCTTCGGCTTCCTTGATGAGTTCGCGTGCTTTTTCCCTTGTTATTTTTTTCCCCAATCCCCTCTCAATCACATACCTTGCAACCTCGTCAAATTTAATACAAATCTCGGTCGAATGTTCACAGGCATGCCCCCTGAGCGAGGCAATCATCCTGCAGGAGCAGTGGCATACGGCAAAATCCTGTGCGTTTTGCAGGACACTCTCCATGGTATGATGCGGCAGCACCGCCTGAATATCCGGATTAATGGTGCCTGTGACAGGAATATACCGATACGCCTTGGGATCTTCCTGATAAATCTCTGATGTAACCCTCCGGTTCATATACTTTGCAACCATTCCCGCCATCTTTTTCGCGTGGGGTGTATCTTCACCTTTCCAGAAAAATGTCTGGGGGAATGAAAATCCAACCTGCTGAAAGGCATAACCCTTTTCACCATTACCAGTCAACCCGGAAAAAAGAAGCCCCCTCTTTGTCAGATTCTCAAGGATCTGTTCCAGTTCTTTTTTAGAAATCTTTGAATTTTGACTAATTTCAGTAAAAGAAACAAGTTTTAGCGGAATCATGCGGTTGGGAATCGCCATTACAGCTTCTGCTTCCAAAGGGCTAAAGTTCTCGATGAGTATTTCGACCAGAGTATCGGCAGAAGGATATCCCATGCCCAGCAATAAAATATGCTCGGCCAGTTTTTCATAACTATTTTTATTGTTCATTTTTGATGGTCTCGTAAAAAGTCCGAATTAGACGGTTTCGTAAAGAGTTCAAATTCAAGGCGTGCAATTTTTGTAATGATGAAGCGTACTTATCGTACGTTGAATCATTGCAAAATGCAGCACAACGCAGAAGTTGGACTTT
>JAUVGT010000363.1 GCA_030593645.1 Deltaproteobacteria bacterium | reverse complement strand
ATCGGCATTTATAAAGCGTTGCAGGAACTTCATGAGATGGGATGGATTGGCGACAGAATGCCCAGACTCGTTGCCGTACAATCGACCGGTTGCGCGCCCATTGTAAAGGCATGGGAAGAAGGCAAGGCAACGTCTGAATTCTGGCCCGATGCCAAAACACTCGCCTTCGGCATCACCGTTCCCAAGGCATTGGGTGACTTTCTGGTATTGGAAGCCATATACAAAACCAACGGCTGCGCCGTAGCCGTAACCGATGAGAAGATTATCGAAGCAGAAAATATGTTGGCATCCAGAGAGGGTACTTTCGTCTGCCCCGAAGGAGCTGCCACCCTCAGTGCTGCACTGAAACTTCGGGATACGGGTTGGCTCGGATCGGACGAAAGCGTTGTACTGCTCAATACCGGAAGCGGTCTCAAATACCCGGAAACCGTTCAGATCGAACCAAAGGTTTTGGCGGTAGATGACCATTTGTAGCTTTACACCTGAATCTTGCATGTGAATTGGTTACCAGTTTTAGGGGAAAATAATTAATACGCCAGGAATTAATAAGTATTCAGTGGAGGCCACATGAAAGCACTGCAGTTCAGCGTAACCGTTCCGAAATTCATTGCTGCAAAAGGCCTTGCGGCAATCTTCGGTAAGCGTGTTTATTATCAGGGGCCGTTAAAAACAATACAAATCGCTGACATTCCTGAACCAACGCTCCCTACGAAAGACTGGGTAAAAATAAAAACAATTTACTGTGGTTTTTGCGGCAGCGATTTGAACCTGATCCAACTCCACGATTCGCCCACAGCGTCTCCCTTTACATCATTCCCATGCGTTATCGGCCATGAAATCGTTGGTGAAATCATTGAAACCGGTTCAGATGTGAATGAATTTAAATCCGGTGACATTGTGGCCATAAATCCGGGACTGGCTTGTGAGGCGCGAAAAATTTCACCCTTATGTCCTGCATGCAGTTCGGGTAGAGCCAGCAATTGTGAAAATTTTGCCGAGGGTGATCTGCCGCCGGGTATGTTTACGGGGATTAACAGCGGTATCAACGGGGGATTCGCCCCATATCTGGTGGCTCATAAAACACAGCTTTTCCCGGTTCCAAAAGGACTAAGCCTTGAGGCGGCGACTATGACAGAGCCATTAGCCGTAGCGCTACAAGCGGTATTTGACAATATGCCCAAGGAAGGTGAAAAGGCTCTGGTGATCGGCGGTGGTGTAATCGGGAACCTGATCGTTCAATCAATACGGGCGCTTGTGCCAGGGTGCATCATATCCGTTATCGAACCATCGTCATTCGCGGCGGAATTCGCTATGAAGGTTGGGGCTGATGAAATAATATTATCAAAAGATGTTTTCCAAGAGACTGCCAGGATTACCGGTGCAAAAGTTTATAAACCCATGCTCGGAATGGAGATAGCCATGGGCGGCTTTAACCAGATTTATGATACTGTCGGGCATTCCTCAACATTGAATTTGAGTATGCGGTTGTTATCAGCCATGGGAACACTGAGTGTTGTTGGCATTGGCGGAGATGTCAAGCTTGACCTGACACCCCTATGGTTGAAGCTTCAGAAGATTCAAGGTGTTTATGCTTACGGCATGGTCACTTATGATGGAAAGTATCGCCATGTATTTAATATCGCGCTGGAGATGATGGCCCGGACTGATATACAGGCCGATATTCTTGTGACACACAAATTTGACATAGAGGAATACCGCCGGATGATCGAGGTAAATATGAATAAGGAAAAGCACCGAGCGGTGAAAACAGTTATGGCCTTTAATGAATAGAAACTTTTTCAAAACCTCCTCTAATGCCCCATGGCTGCGTTGCAAGTCAGACCAAAATGCTCATATACTACCGTGTATGCTCCGCTTTTTCGCCGCCTCGCGCCTTGCCCTCGAACACGATTTGAGGTTTTGAAACAGCGTCTAATCAAATTCGCTTTTAGGGAGAAACCCATGAGATTTTCCATATTGCTTTTTGCTTTGTATAACATTCTTAAGGTCGCGTCCATAATCAATAAATCATACAAAAAATACATCAGCAAGATGAGAATAAAAATTCTTATAAAAACTGAAGATGGAAAACGAGCACGGTTGTTCATATTTAATAAAGGAAAAATATCAACGGTAACCGGCGACCGGAAAGACTTTGATGTGGCGCTTGTCTGGCAAGATTCAGCAACCGGTTTTTCAGTGATGACCAGTAAAAGCGCCGATGCATCATTTAATGCGGCTGCGGACGGAAAGTTGAAGGTATTAGGGATGAGCATTTACGCTCAGTGGTTTGAAGACGGCCTTAAACTGGTTATATAAGGCAACCATGTTATGATGTATTGGTAAAAAAGCATTCTTAAATTGAATTTAAAATAAAGGGGGGGTACCATGGCAAAGATAGCCGGGGGACATCTTGTAGCAAAATACATGAAGACGGTTGAAAACATTAGAATGGTATTTACGCTTTCAGGGGGACATATTGAAAGTATTTTAGACGGTTTTACCGAATACAATATTAAAACCATAGATGTTCGGCATGAACAGGCCGCGGCAATGATGGCACATGCCTGGTCGATCTATACCGGAGAACCAGGCGTATGCCTGGTAACTGCAGGACCCGGATTTACTAATTCCCTGACCGGTATCGTAAATGCTTACCTCGACAATGTGCCGCTGGTGGTTCTTTGCGGAAGACATCCCCTGCGGGATGACCTGACAGGCGCACTTCAGGAGATGAACCAGATCGATATGATTAAACCGGTCACTAAATGGAACGCCACCTGTTATGAAATAAGACGGATACCTGAATACATATCCATTGCGTTCAGGCAGGCTACCATGGGCCGACCTGGTCCTGCTTTTCTGGAACTGCCACCGGACATCCTGTTCGACGAGGTTGACGAAGATAAAGTGGCAATTCCTCATAGAAGAATTCATAAGTCATCAGCTCATCCCGAAGAACTTGATCTTCAGGAAGCAGCCGGTCTCATTAACATCGCGCAGAAACCATTGTTTCTCGGAGGCAGCGGTATAGGAATGAGCGGCTGTCAAGATGAACTCAAAACTTTTATTGAGAAAACAGGCGTACCTTTTGCGTTAATGAATAACGGAAGGGGAGCACTACCTGATAATCATCCGCTGTGTATAAACGACGGCGGATTCACCGGTTTAATGACAGGATTGCCCCAGACAGATGTTATTGTTGCGGCAGGAATTCGTTTTAACTGGGTGTTGCAGTCCGGGCAACTATTTCCCAATGCCAAGGTTATACGTATCGATATAGATCCCCATGAGATCGACCGAAATCGATCGTCCGATGTAGGGCTGGTGGGTGATTGCAGTTATATTCTCAATCAACTTTTGCCAATGGTTGAGAAGCGTGATCATGGAGAGTGGGAAACCAAATTAAGGAATGCTTATAAAGCTTTTATGACAACAGAGCTGGAACAGCGCGAGACCCCTTCTGATCCTATCCATCCTAATAGACTGGTGGCACAGATCATGGAGGTTTTTGGCGAAGATGCATATTATGTCGCTGATGGTGGGGACACCAGTTATTATGGCCTTGCCGGATTCAGGTCGATTCATAAAGCCGGCGTCATGATACCAGCAGGAGCTCTTTTGGGATGCCTGGGAACCGGTATTCCATTTGCCATGGCAGCCAAGCTGGCAAACCCTGATAAGCCTGTAATTGTGCTGAATGGTGATGGTTCATTCGGATTTAACAGCATGGAATTTGACACCATGGTAAGACACAATATCCCGGTTATCTGCATTGTAAATAATGACTGTGCCTGGGGTATGATCAAGCATTCTCAAAAGATGAGTATCGGCGAGGAAAGGTGTACCTGTGCGGAACTCGGCATGCGGCATTATGAAAAGATGGTGGAAGGGTTGGGCGGATACGGTGAACTGGTGACAGAAGATAAAGATATCATTCCTGCAATCAAACGGGCGATTTATTCCGGTAAACCCGCCTGCATTAATGTGGTTACTGACAATACCGTGACAAGCCCGGCAACGGTAATTTTTTATCAGAACCTTTCTGACTTTTAAGACGGCTTAGCGAGACATAGTTTATCTGCCTTATGATAAGGTCAGGCACCCGGATATTAAATCCTAATACCTGATAGTGCTTTTTTTGTTATATGATTCCACCATGCCATAGCATTTTACAAAACACACCCCATGGCAATTTACTGATATTGAAACTCAATTTTCTTGTGGTGACTATCGTGTCAAAGCTTGAATCATGAATAAGAAAAGTATATTTCACTATTCAATCTTTGCTCCGTATTCCACTTGACACCGTATTCCCACCAAATATCACACCGAATTTTCCATAGTAAATTGGGGTGTAGAATGTGAGATGAATGATACAAAGATTAGATTTTTTCCATCATGTTTATAAAGCCACGTGTAATTCTGTGGAAAATCAGTGATAAATTTTAGTCATTGTTTGGTGCTCAACCTGCCCGGATACAACTGGCATCGGAAGCGTCAGCGGAAAGATTAAAAATTTATTTTATCGTTTCATCATATTCAAATGGACAGGGTGCATTACTTTTGATAATGATTAGAAGCTTTATCCACCAGCAGACCCGGGGTACGGAGGATTTATGATACTTCAAAGCCCAGCAGGAATGGTTTTATTTGCGGCTTTCGCATGGCTTATAAGTGAAAACCGCAGGAAAGTAAGTATAAAAGTTGTGTGTGTCGGAATTGTAATGCAGCTTGCCGTGGGGTTTGTACTTTTAAAACTTCCATTATTCAGGGATTTTTTTCTTTTTTTAAATCGCCTTGTTTTGGCCCTTGAAGAATCAACAACTGCGGGAACATCCATGGTTTTCGGCTATCTTGGAGGGTCTGCCCTACCTTTTGATGAGAAATTTCCCGGAGCAAGTTTTATATTGGCATTCAGAGCGCTGCCCCTCATTCTATTGATGAGCGCCTTGTCTGCTCTTTTGTTTTACTGGAAAATTCTTCCTCTTGTGGTAAAAAGCTTTTCATGGTGCCTGCAAAAAACAATGGGACTGGGAGGGACTGAAGGGCTGGGTGTTTCAGCAAATATATTTGTAGGAATGGTGGAA
>JAUVGT010000110.1 GCA_030593645.1 Deltaproteobacteria bacterium | reverse complement strand
TTGAAAAATGTGTTTCTTTAATGTATTGGCCAATCTGCCCATTAAATGGATTTAATCAACATCTCTCATTTATTGACCAAATGGTAGACACTGTGGCCTACTCCTACAAATTAAAATCCGCTTTCCCCAATAGCGATACGAATAAAAAAAGATTGCGATATCGATACCGATGAATGCAGGAACGATGTCAATCCGTTCATGGCTCATTCTTCTATGCTTTTCGCTCTGGACTCCCTGCCCTCTGCTCCATACCCCATAAAACTATCTATTGACCTGAATCTATATCTCCTATTATAAATAAAAATTGTTTTCAAACATCCCCACAAGCCCAATTTCGGCGTTGAAACAAATATTTCAATCCTCGAAATATATAATATATTCCTGTGGATAAAATATTCGTTCCGCCTTGAACTTGAACCTGGTTGAATGTTTGAAAGCATTTTTATTTATTTAATTGAAGGTTTACAGGAGTGATTTATTAATGACCAAATTATATATATTTATTTTACGCGCGTTTCTTGGTGTTGTATTTGCCGTGATTGTGACACGAATGTTCTATGGTGATGTACATATTATAAAAGTAGCCGGACTTGCTGTTATTCTTGTAGGCCTGGCTTATTTTGCTGAATTTCTCAGGCACAGAAAAGATCGTTGAGTTTTGAGTTAATACTCATTAGTATTAATTGAACAAAAAAATGTCACGCCCTTACAGGACAAAAAGCATCAAGGAGCATACCTCATTGAAACAGATCATTCTTGGTACCGCGGGTCATATCGACCATGGTAAAACATCCCTGATAAAAAAAATAACCGGAACCGATACGGATCGTCTAAAAGAGGAAAAACTCCGCGGTATTACTATAGAACTGGGTTTCGCGTTGCTCAAACTGCCTGGCGGTCAGCACCTTGGTATTGTTGATGTGCCGGGTCATGAAAAATTTGTAAAAAATATGGTGGCCGGCGCCACTGGGATCGATATTGTGGTGATGGTCATCGCGGCTGACGAAGGTGTCATGCCGCAGACCCGTGAACACATGGAAATCTGCTCTCTCCTGGGGATCCAGCACGGTTTTGTGGCCCTGACCAAGACGGATATGGTGGATGAAGAGTGGATGGAACTGGCGCTTGACGATGTTCGGGAGTTTACAGAAGGGACGTTTCTTGAAGATCAACCGATCATACCTGTATCTTCTGTTTCCGGCGAGGGTATACCGGAATTACTTGACACCCTTGATCAATTAACTTCGAAAATACCGGATCATCCACCATCGGGTCTGTTCCGCCTGCCGGTGGACCGTGTATTCACGATGAAAGGATTTGGGACCGTCATCACGGGTTCACTGGTCTCAGGTCATGTGAACACAGGCGACACCATCGTGATCTACCCTTCCATGGTTACTTCCAAAATCCGGGGAATCCAGGTCCATAACCAGAGTACGGATACAGCCGAAGCCGGCCAGCGCACGGCAATCAACTTCCAGGGACTTGAAAAAACATCGATTAATCGCGGCGAGGTGCTGGCTTTCCCGGATACGCTCAAACCGAGTTTTATGGTTGATGTATCTTTTAAATATCTTGAAAGTAATAAGAAGCCTCTTAAATACAGAACACAGGTAAGGTTTCATACCGGCACGTCCGAAGTGCTCGGTTATCTGATACTCCTGGACAGGGATGAATTAAATCCGGGTGATACTGTTGCGGCTCAGCTCAGATTTGACACACCCGTAATCGTGGTAAGGGATGACCGCTTTGTCATACGAAGCTGTTCACCGGTACGCACCATCGGCGGCGGTCAAATTCTGAACCCTGTTCCGAAAAAGCACAAACGTTTTAATGAGGAAACCAATAAAGGTCTGCAAGGTATTCTGGATCTAGGACCCGAAGACCTTGGCTCGTATTATATCAGTGAAGCCGGACTGAATGGCGTATCCCTTCGGGATCTTTTAATCATGACAAACCTGCCGGCAAAAAAACTTGATAACTACCTCCAGACATTGCTGTCCAAAAAAATAATCATCCAGTTGGATAAGGAAAATAAAATTTATATCCACAGCATAAATTTCAACCAGCTGGTGATAAACTTTCTGGAAAGTCTAAAAAATTATCATGAAATAAACCCGCTGAAAGCCGGAATGCCCAAAGAAGAACTCAAAACCCGGATACTGGCCAACTTAAATCCCAAGCTCTTTACACTGGTCATCAACCAAACAACCAAAAGCAATGAAATCATTGTTGAAGAAGATACCGTTCGCCTGGCAACCCACACCGTGTCACTTCAAGCTAACCAGACTGACATTAAAAATACTATTATTGAAACCTATAAAGAAGCGAAACTACAGCCGCCCTATTTCAGAGAATTGAACAAAAATCTGGATATTGATGATTCACAGGCAAAAGAAGTACTCATGCTTCTTGTGGAGGAAGGATTAATTATAAAAGTAAAAGAGGATCTGTTTTTCGATACGGAGGCGGTTGAGGAATTAAAAAGCAGACTCGTCGATTTTCTTTCCAAAAAAGATGAAATAACCACCCCCCAATTCAAGGAAATGACAGGCGCATCCCGCAAGTATGCCATCCCTTTGATAGAATATTTTGATTCAAACAAGGTGACGCTCAGGATCGGAGATATTCGCAAGCTGAGGGGGGGATAAAAGATGAACGCTTGTCACGCCATAGCCGCGGCGAAGGCGGATCGAACTTCCAACATCGAACGTCCAACGTCGAATATGGCAGGCGCTTCGCTTTACCTTTTTTATTTAATTGTTGAATCAAAGAATGAAGAAGTAGAAATAGTTATTCAAAATTATTCATTTGAATTAATATAAATTGACGGAGCGAAGCGACATCATTATTCGACGTTGGACGTTCGATGTTCGACGTTCATTTCTTCATTCTCTTCATTCTTTTCCCGGTATCAATCGTGATAGTAATTTTGTTAGTTTATCATAATCGTACGGTTTTGGCAGCACGCCTTTAAAACCATACATTTCAAAATCAGCCATAATTGGATCGGTCGAATAACCGCTTGATACAATTGCTTTCACAGAAGGATCCATTTCAAGTAGTTTTTCCATGGTCTCCTTACCACCCAACCCCCCCGGGATGGTCAAATCCAGTATGACAGCATCATATGGTCTGCCATTTTCTCTGGCCTGGTTGTATTTTTCGATTGCCTGTTCACCGTCTACAACAAGGTCCGGTTCATATCCGATTGTTTCAACCATTTCCACAAGAATATCCTTGAGAATTTCGCCATCTTCCATGAGCAAAACTTTTCCCTTACCTTTAACAAGGTTTTCAGATGATTTTATATCATCTTCCTGGGCTGGTTCCCCTCCAGAAGCAGGGAGATACATATGAAATACCGTACCGATGTCTGCATTGGACTCAACTGTCAAATAACCATTGTGTTTCCTGATGATAGAAAATGTGGTTGCCAGTCCAAGTCCGGCACCATCTTTCTTGGTCGTAAAATACGGATCAAAGATTTTTTGAATGATATCCTCTGGGATACCGCCGCCCTTGTCTTCTATGGAGACTTTAACATAGTTACCCTTTTCCAGTGACAGGCGGTCCATATCTCTTTCCTTCGACCCGGAAGAAACATTCCGTGCGTTGATGTTAATTGTCCCGCCTCCGGGCATTGCCTGAATCGCGTTCAATATCAAATTATTAATGGCCTGGCTGATCTGGCCCTCATCCGCTTTCACTGATGCAAGATGTTTTGCCAGATTAAATTCGCATTTTACATTTGAACCGCGTAACGCAAAACCTGCCCAGTCCTGAATCACTTTGTCTATGGCCAGGGTCTTCATGATCGGCTTACCGCCCCTTGCAAAAGTCAAAAGCTGGTTTGTTAGAGAAGCCGCATTTTCCGCAGCTTCTTTAATATCAGACAGATTTTTTCTCACATCCTTTTTTTGACTCATTTTTACCTGGGCCAGCTGGGCACTCATCAAAATTCCCGAAAGCGCGTTGTTAAAATCATGGGCAATCCCGCCTGCCAGCAGGCCCACGGATTCGAGTTTTCGTACTTTTAGAATTTCTTCTTCCATTTGTTTTGTTTTTGTAATATCCCGCAAAAAAACAATGCTCCCGGCAACACGTCCCGATTGATCTGAGAAAGTTGACGCGCTGAGGCTGATATCCAGTATACGTCTGTCCTTTGTATATCGTCTGATTTCCTGGCTGGAAAGTTGTTCACCGCGCAGGACTTTTGCTATCATCTTATCGGTTTCACCCTGGCTTTCCGGCGGCACGAAATCTATTCGTTTACCCTGAAGCTCATTCATGTTCCATCCAAAGATCTGTTCAAAAGCCGGATTAATATATGTCGTGTAACCATCCTGATCATAAACCACAATCGCATCAGGGGATGCATCAAGAAGGGCCCGATATAGATCGCTGGTTTGACGGGATTTAAAATACAACTCCCTGTATTCATTTTTCGATTTTTCAAGTTCCCCGGTACGTTCTTCGACTTTCTTTTCCAGATCTTCATTCAGAATCTTTAAATCATCCCTTGTTTTTTTAAGGCTCTTCCGATCTGTTTTAAGCTGGGCATACAATCTTGCGTTCTCAAATGCCGACGCTGTCATGTTTCCAATGGTTTCCCAGAGCAGACGGTCGGCGGAATCAATTTCACGATGAAAAGCGGATCTTTCCCGGGTGTTTCCTAATATAATGATTCCAATAATTTTTCCATGGGTGGACCGGCATGAGATAATCACACGATGATCCATCCCGGATACCGGCTTACCCATAGAAGGTTCAATCTTAATATGATGGTTCCCAATGATTTCCAAAAGATCCGTCTGTAATTCTTCTATAACGGCTTTACTAGCGGTTTCTTCATAATATCCGTCAAAGCCTGCCGGTGTAATATTTCCATCATTAGGATCTCTGGTATAAAGAATCGACCTTTCATAGTCAAAACTCTCAACAATGGCTTCAGCCACAACTCCCGCGATCTCTGATTCATCGGGTTCCGCGGAAAGCCCTTGACTGAGCTTCACCAGACCTGCCAGGTCTTTTTTCTGGATATCGAGTTTTGCCTGGAGATCATACTGGTTCAGCTCACTTGCAATCAGTTTCTTAACCTGATCTTCCAGTTCCAGGATTTGCTTCTCCTGAAATTTTATATCCGGCTGTTTTTTATCCTTACCGATCATTTGAATTCTCCTGCCAGAGAAACAGGGCAATCGCTGCCGAATAATTATGGAATATATTTCTTTGACCCACCGGGCAGAATTCTCCGTAAGTAAAAAAACCGACCCATGGTATATCGGGTGCCACTTCCTTTTGAAGTGAAGTGATCAAAGCCAATTTGTTCGGTTCAGAAAAAATGATTTTCCCTCTTCCCGCACAGTCAAAATGAAGCGCGAGAAAGGGTGTGCGATTACCCATTTTTTCCCTGAGAAGATCAGCACTCTTCGCGGCAGCTTTAAACATTTTATTGTGATCTCTCCGTGTCATCCATATTTTATCACCATTTTTCATTTTTATAGGAAGAGAGATCGATTTGCTTTCAGGATGATGCTGTGCAATATAACGAATGATAAAGGGATCGTATGAATGGCTTAATTCATTGTCCACTTTTTGCCCGATACAAAAATGTAATGACGCTTTACCAAAATCGGTTCTCACCTCCCCGCCCACATAATCTACCATCACATCTGTGGCCGGCCTGTCATTTATTTCATACACACGATTGTCTTCAACTTTGGTGATTTCCAGTTCAGTTCCAATGGGTACGCACCCATGGGTCACATCGGTGATCATTTCAAAATCACCGTTTAAAAGAGCCGCGCTGACACCGCCTTCATAAATCTTCCAGTCATGATACTGGTATGTCTTTTCCCTGATATGGTTGTCACCTGATGATCCGCCGATTATCGGTATTTGTTTTCCGATTCGCTCTTCCAAATTTTTTATAAAATCATCAGCCACAACATTCAGGCCGCAGGGAAAAACCATCAAACAGCGGCTGTCCTCCGAAACGTATTGTTTTAAATGATCCCCGATTTCTTGCCCGGCTGCTGAAGAATCAGTAATATCAGGAAGTCCCGCTGTAATCATTCTCATTCGTTTATCGGCAAAAGCCAATACAACAACACAGTGATTACTTTCATCCGCAACACCCGGTCCGATTACACCCTCCCCGGAGCACCCGGTCATGGTAACTGAACCGATTACATCCCTGATACTTTTCAGCAGGATACTTCCAACATAGCCAACTGTTGAAAATACGATGCAAAAATTGCATTTTTGGCCATTGAGCTGTTTCATTGCAGAATGCGCTGCCTCCGGTCCCGCCTTGATTGGATTTTTTACAAGACTATACCCCCAACCGATAGTCTGGTTCATGTTGACTCTCCTTTTCCCATTCGATTCAACAAATGGCTTCCCGGCTATTCATCGTATTTTTTTTATTTTTTATAAGATCCTTGCTTATAAACGCCGAGGCAATACTGTCAAGGAACAGAAAACCGTCTTGAGTTAATGAACAATATTTGTCAGTGGTCCTGACCAGCCCCTTCTTCCTGTATTGATCCAGTTCATTCTTGAATATTTGATTAAAATCCAGTTGAAACATGTCGTTAAATTTATCCGTATTTATCCCACGAACTTTTCGAAACCCCAGATATATCATCTCAATCATCATCTGCTCGGTGGTTAGTATCTCTTTTTTTCTATCCGGCCGTTGTCCTGAGTTAAACTTTTCTATATAGCCTGATACATCTGCTTTGTTCCAGCTGCGTTCAGGGTAAATATATGAATGGGCGGATGGTCCAACCCCGATATATGGACCAAATGACCAGTACTTTCTATTATGCCTTGACCTGGAGCGTTTTGAAAGGGCGAAGTTTGATACCTCATACTGGTGATAACCGTTTTTTGAAAGAAATTCCAATGTTAACAGAAACAAATCCCCGACCTGTTTTTCGGTGAGCGGATTGAATGCTCCATTTTTTAAATCCTTTTCCAGTGGTGTTCCATGCTCGTATGTTAGCATGTAGCATGAAAGATGTTCCGGGCGATATTCAATCGCTTTTTTTAAATCGTTCAGAAGTAAGTCCCTTGTCTGACCCGGAATTCCATAAATGATATCAAGACCGATATTTTTAAATCCCGCATCCCGTGCCCACTGAATGGATTGTTCTGTGTCACCGACTGTATGTATCCGCCCTAAAAACTTCAGGTTTTTTTCCTGAAAGGATTGTACACCGATGTTAATCCTGTTTATACCGGCTTCCCTGTATCCGATCAGTTTTTTATTCACGATGGTACCCGGATTTATTTCTATCGTAATTTCAGTCAGATCTGAGGTATTTAATACAGTCTTAGACGCATCAAGAATCTGTGAAATAGTCCTGGCATCCAGTAATGATGGTGTTCCACCACCGATATAAATTGTATCAAACAGAAATTCCGGATACTTGATCATCCGGATTTCACTGATCAGGGCTGAGGTAAAATCATGCTGTAATGATGAATCTGTAATAGAATAAAAATCACAATAGGGACATTTCTTTAAACAGAACGGAATATGCACATACAGCCCGGCCGGTTCTGATTTATGTCGAAATGGTTTAGTATTGGTCATTTGCTTATATGATAATAGCAAAAGAATCAGCAGTTGTCGATGTCATTGTTGGAATAATGGAACATTGGAATGATATGAATAAAAAGATGAACGTCGAACATCGAACGTCCAACGTCGAACTTCGAATGCGGAAGGCGCTTCGCTTTATCTCTTTTTAATCGAAGGTTGAATGAAGAATTAGAAAATGTTATTCATCCTTCTTAATTCAATCTTTATAGTAATTGGCGGAGCAAAGCGACATCATTATTCAATGTTCGACGTTGGACGTTGGATGTTCGACGTTCATCTTTTCCTACTTCCTCTCCCATCCCCCCAACAGATGAAGGTGAATATGAAAAATGACCTGCCCCCCGCCTTTTTCCACGTTTAAAAGAAGTTTATAGCCGCTGATATTTACATTCTCCTGAAGGGCCATATCCTTACCGACCATGATCATATGTGATACAATATCTTTGTTCTCTCCTGACAGATCATTAACGCTTCGTATGTGTTTTTTGGGAACGATCAGTAAATGTACCGGCGCGTGAGGATTAATATCCCTGAACACCGCCAAAATGTCGTCCTCATATAAGAATTTCGTTTCGGTTTTTCCGTTGACAATATCACAAAAAATGCACCCTTGTTCCATCTTCAGTAATCCTCCTTTTATTATACAAACTCCCATTTCCCTTTTTTTGTCGGTTGATTAACCGATAGTTTTAACAATTTAAGAAATCGGGATCTGGGTATTTCTCTTGCCCCGAAACGTATCAGATGATCGGTCTTCACCTGACAGTCTATCAAGTTAATAGATATACTTTTAAGATACTCAATAAGTTTGACCAGGCCGACACTGGAAGCATTACTGATATTTGTAAACATGGATTCACCAAAAAATGTCCCGCCCAGGGAAACACCGTATAGGCCCCCGGCAAGATTTTCATCCTGCCACACTTCAACTGAATGGGCATAACCCGCGCGGTGAAGATTGATATACGCATCAATCATATCATCCACGATCCAGGTCCCTTCCTCATCATGGCGAGTCCCGGCGCATTCGGATATTACACGTTCAAACCCGGTATCCATGGTTACCCGGAATTGATTTTTCCTTAATACCTTCTTGAGTGTTCTTGAAATCCGAATTTCATCAGGAAAAAGCACAAGACGTGGATCAGGCGACCACCACATGATCGGCTCACCTTCAGCATACCAGGGAAAAACACCAGTTTGATATGCAAGGAGCAAACGGTCAATATCCAAATCGCCGCCAATGGCAATAATTCCTTCCTTTGACGCAAGCTGCGGGGGTGGAAATATTAACTCATTAGATAGGAGGAAAACAGGCATGTGATTTGATCATTCTGATTATATGTGAAATAAAACCGTTTCTAATTAAATATAAATACATCATCCTCAAGAGCCACAGAAATATCACCGCCTTTTTGCAGCTGTCCGAATAATATCTCATCGCTCAATTTATCCTTAATTTTACTTTGAATCAATCTCGCGAGAGGCCTTGCGCCGAAACGCGGATCATGCCCTTCTTTGGCAAGCCATGTACGAATTTCGGGTGAAAGGGTCAGTGTTATTTTTCTTGCGGCCAATTGCCCGTTTAGCTCACACATAAATTTATCAACGATTTTTTCCATGATCTCGACAGTCAGCGAATGAAAATTAATGATCGCGTCCAGACGATTTCTGAATTCCGGGTTGAAAAACCGTTCAATCGCTTTTATCCCTTTGGATTCCGCACCTTTAGTGACATCACCAAAACCGATTGTCTGGGCGCTCATTTCGCGGGTTCCCGCATTTGATGTCATAATCAGGATAACATTCCTGAAATCGGCCTTCTTTCCATTATTATCAGTCAGTGTGGCATGATCCATTACCTGAAGCAGGATATTATAAATATCTGCGTGGGCCTTCTCGATTTCGTCTAAAAGGAGTACACAGTAGGGATGTTTACGAACACCGTCTGTCAGCAGACCTGCCTGATCAAACCCAATATATCCGGGAGGTGCCCCGATAAGACGCGCGACCGAATGTTTTTCCATGTACTCGCTCATATCAAAGCGGAGAAATTCAACTCCAAGAACATCTGCGAGCTGCCGTGATACCTCGGTCTTTCCCACACCGGTCGGACCTGAGAATAAAAACGATCCGACAGGCTTGCCAGGTATTCCAAGCCCGGCCCTGGAACGTTTAATAGAGGTCACAAGCGATTGAATCGCATCATCCTGGCCAAATACCACGTTCTTCAACTCATTTCCCAAATTTTCAAGTTTTACTTTGTCGGATGTTGAAACACTGCGTGTGGGTATCCGTGCCATTTTAGAAACAATTTTCTCGATATCAGAAGGATTTATTTTTTTTCTCCGCGATGAACCGTTCAGCCGGATATAGGCACCGGCCTCATCAATCACATCAATCGCTTTGTCTGGAAGAAACCGATCATTGATAAATTTTGATGACAATTCAACCGCCGCCTTTAATGCGGAATCTGTATATACAATGTCATGGTGTTCTTCATAACGTTTTCTCAATCCTTTTAAAATCTTTATCGATTCAGAAACAGGCGGTTCAGAAATCTCAATCTTTTCAAACCGGCGGGACAATGCCCGATCCTTTTCAAAATGGTTTTTGTACTCTTCATAGGTGGTTGAACCGATACATCGTATTTCTCCGGTCGAAAGCACCGGCTTGAGTATATTTGAAGCATCCATGGAACCGCTGCTTGTTGATCCGGCACCGACAATGGTATGGATTTCATCGATGAACAAAATTGCCTTTGGTATTTTCTTTAGTGCGGCGATAACACTTTTCAATCGCTGCTCAAAATCGCCCCGGAATTTGGTCCCTGCCAGCATTCCACCCAGGTCAAGTGAAAAAATCTTCACGTCCTGCAATATTTCCGGCATATCCGCTTCATTGATTTTTCTTGCGAGCCCCTCCGCCATGGCCGTTTTCCCGACCCCGGGATCACCCACAAAAACCGGATTGTTCTTACGCCGCCGGCAAAGTACCTGCATGGTACGCTCCATTTCAAGCCGTCTTCCGATAAGAGGGTCGAGTTTCCCATCTTTTGCCATCTGTACCAAATCGACGGTAAAAAGTTCAAGGGCGCTAACCTTCTTCTTTTTCTTTCCTTTTTCAATCCTGATTTGTTCGTGCATGCCTTCATCGGTCGGGATTTTTGGAATTTCATGGGATATGTAATTTAATACATCCAGACGTGTAACCCCTTCCGATTCTAAAATATGAACCGCATGGCAATCCTTCTCCTGGAATATGGATGCTAATATATCACTGACTTCTACTTCAGTTTTTTCAGCGGACCGAACATGATTTACCGCACGCTGGATTACCCGTTGAAAAGCGATTGTCTGTTGAAGCGCGTATTCTGTTCCTTCGGGTACACTTTCCAGCTTATTGTCAAAAAAATCTCCCAGGGAACTGCTCAAGTTATCAACATTCCCCCCGCAATTATGAATGATATCAATCCCCGCGGTATCATATAAAATCGCGAACAATATATGCTCGATACAGACATATTCATGCCGTCTTTTTTTTGCTTCTCTTACAGCCAGACCCAAAGTAATGCTAAGCTCTTTACTGATCATAATCTATTCCTTCTCCATACTGCACTTTAGCGGATACCCGTTTTCCTTCGCTAAATGGTGTACTGTGTCCACCTTGGTTTCAGCGACTTCATACGTATATACACCGCAAATACCTACCCCGGCGCGATGTACGTTCAGCATGATACGCGTTGCTTCTTCAAACGGTTTTCGAAAGACCGACATCAGGATTTCAACAACAAAATCCATCGTGGTGTAATTATCATTTATGAGCACAACCCTGTACAAGGGAGGTTCTGTTACATCCTCTCTTGTCTCCGAAAAAATCTCACTTTCATTGGCAGGATTATCCTTACTCATTTTAGTAATAACTCATCACCGATAATATAAACAACATAGACAGGTAAAATCCATAAAAGTGATTTTAATACCATACCCTGTATTTTACCTCTTTATTCTATTATATTATCAATTTGCCCGGATGTCCATTCAGAAATCGGTTTTGGGCTCTACCATTTTTCACAAGAACACTGTATTTTTACATGCCGGACGGGACGGCTCAACCTGATACCACTTATAGAACCTATCTTAAAAATAGTCCTATAAGTTAAAGCAGTTATTGCGGATTGACACGTTGATCATTTATCTTTCCTCTGCTGTTCAATCTGCAAACACCAGTACATTTTATTTCCCACAGCACTTTTTATATTTTTTACCGCTCCCGCACGGACATGGAGCGTTTCGTCCTATCTTTTTTTCTGACCGTTTAATTGGTTTTTTCTTAACAGATTCTTCACCGCCGGAATAAGTCAGCTTCTGTTCCTTTGGTTTTCGCATCTCATCCATTTCACCGGGATCCGCGATCTGAATACGGAACAATATATTCAGGATCTGCTCTTTTACCCTGGATATCATATTATTAAACATCTCAAACCCTTCCTTCTTATAAACAAGAAGAGGGTTCTGCTGGGCATAACCCCGCAAACCAATGCCCTCCTTTAGATGGTCCATGGAAAGAAGGTGATCTTTCCAGAGGTTATCCACTGTCTCCAGCATAATCTGCTGTTCCACATGCCGGAAGATTTCGGCGCCAATGGCGTTTTCTCTGCTGTCATATACTTTAATCGCTTCATCATTGATGAGC
>JAUVGT010000369.1 GCA_030593645.1 Deltaproteobacteria bacterium | reverse complement strand
GTCCAACTTCTGCGTTGTGCTGCATTTTGCAATGATTCAACGTACGATAAGTACGCTTCATCATTACAAAAATTGCACGCCTTGAATTTGAACTCTTTACGAAACCGTCTAATTCGGACTTTTTACGAGACCATCAATATTTGCTGAGTCAAGAATACGGGATTCCGGGAAAAGACCGTTTTCAAACGCTTCCTGGCAAAGGCGATTCGGCCCCAGCGCAGTTTGGCTTTCAGATAGAACATCTGCACGGCAAAATCCCAGGCAGTGATGTTTAAACAGACATTTTCCGCAAATGCCTGACAGCTGACCCGGAACGGTTTCACGAATTATGTTGAAGTATTTTCCTTCTTCCCAGATATGAGTAATATTATCTTTTCTGATATTTCCCATTACAAGATCTTTTTCAATTATTCCTATGCCGCAAATAGAGATATCACCATTGGAAAGAATACCGCAGATATTGAATATTTTGCACGCGCACAATGAACGGCGGGAAAGTTCTTTGATTCCCTTTAGAGCAGGTGGAAGATATAAATTTACGTGCATGTCCGGATATTTTTGAGCGTACTCTATTTCGATCTTTTTTTCAAGTAATATCAACTCTTTGATGTCCAGTCCTTCGCAATTGTTCGGTTTTAACTCCGTTTTCCCTATGTGAGTCAGGGGGTTTATTTCAAATGATTTCACCTTTATTGAGTGGGTCAGCTGGATTGTTGTTTCCAGATCGTTGGCATTCAGTTTTTGAAGGCAGAAAATAACCTGGGGGTTAAATTGGTGATCAATCAGAAGCCGTATTCCTTCAAGTGCCTGTATAAAACTTCCCTTGACGCCTCTTATTTTATCATGAATTTCCGGCCCGCTTCCATCAAGGCTGACACTGATTTGTCTTATATTGTATTTTTTGAGTTGTTTTATCTTATTCTCGTCTAACCGGGTGGCATTGGTCTCGATCGAAATTGCAAGATTATATTTTGAGAAACAATCAAGATATCCAAAAATATCAGGATGCAAAAATGGCTCCCCACCTGTTAATTTTATGTGACTTAACCCCAAAGGTAATGCATCCTGAATTGTGGTCTCCATTTCGCGAATGGTAATATTGTCAGTATTTTGAACCCGGTATCTCTTTTCATTTGGCGCATAGGGCGGATGGAGCCAGCAATGGATGCATCGTAAATTACAGGATTCAGTGGGGTAGAAGTAGATAGAATTCAAGGGATAAGTTGGTTTGTCTATCATTTTATTTCCTTTACTTTACTCCTCACAGGGGAAAAAAAATCCAGTTTTATCAAATCATCAAGAAAAGCCAGACAATCGTTTGAAATTTGTTCTTCAGGTATATCCGGGTAGTCCGAGCAGATTATATTAATGATCTGATCTCCTGTTATCGGTTTTTTACAGAATTGCCAGATCACTCCCCCGATTTCATTTAAATAAAAGATTTGACCGCTATCAGGATTGAATAAAAACGCGCCATCATCTTCTTCCCTGAATACAATATTATTCTTGGGTTCAACTCTGGTATTCCTATTTAACATCTACCCAACCTCCTTTAATCAGATCCGCAAAGCATCTGTGAAAATCATTGCTGATTACATCTTCAGGCTGATCACATTTTTTAGCAAAAGAGTGAAAAACATCTTTCAGGCTTTTATTGCCATCTATTAAGGATAGGAGCAGTAGCGCTGTTTGATTTAATTCACAGCAGGCACGGCTTTCCAGGTCAAAAGCGACCCCTCCTTCTTTAAACCGGGCAACCAGAACAGATGCTTTTATGCTAAATTTTTGGTTATCCGTATAACGTAATGATGAATTCATTTTTCTATTATAAATATATATTATACCAGATTTAAGCGGTCAAAGTGAAATTTGTACAAAGATTTTTATCCGGATCCGTTTTTTTTGATTTGTATAGAAATGTATTCAACTTCTGATAATTGATGAGCATTTCACGGGCTTTCAAATAAGCAGTTACAACCTGATCGGTTGAAAAATTTTCCAGGCAGCTGATCGGCTTTTTCGTCCATCGACGCCATTTCCTCCACTCATAACTGTTGATGATGATGCCGTATTTTTCAGGATGATTAAAATATTCTGTTCCCGGGTAGGGTACAAAAACAAAAACATGCCCGCTCTTAAGAAGCTTTTTTTCAAAAAATTCTTTGAACATGGAGTATGTATATTCAGCATTATCCGGGTTGTCACCGGGATGTCCGATCATCCAATATGCGTTCGTCCATATATTATGGTTTTTCAGCATTTCGCAGCCTTTTAAAATAGACGCATAATTTTGTCCTTTATTCATCATTTTCAGTACTTGATCTGAAAAATTTTCAATGCCGACACAGAGAATATTGATATTTGTCTCTTTCATTTTTTTAATTCCCTGTTCTGTGACGGTATCAATACGAGTGGTAATATAAAATTCCTCCCGCAGGTCGATTCGGTTGTCTTTGATCTTTCCCAGAAGGCTAAAGTAAGTATTTGTACGCATGTCCAGCATACTTTCTTCCAGGCCGATCATTTGGGTCTGGTAGTTGTCCTGCAGGTCTTTCATTTCAATGATCAGTTTGTCAGAAGAATAGAGTCTTGGATTTTTCCAGAATTTTTCTTCCACACAATATTTACAGTGAAACGCGCAGCCCCGGTTTAATATACCGTGAATCAGGGTGTTTCTAACATAATTTTCGGGAAGCAGACCAAAATCGACAGGGGGGATTTTATTCAGTTTTCCCATGGAACGAGTTGGATTTTGATGAACGGACCCATTTTTTCGATATGTGATCCCCGGAATTTGATCAAAATCTTTTTTTTCACCGGTCGCCTTTAGAATCTCAATCAGGGTCCATTCTCCTTCTCCCCTGACAATAATATCAAGATCCGAATTTTTTAAACATTCTTTATCGCAAAAAGTTGCATGCTGACCACCCATTACGGTCAGCACCTGAGGGCGGATTTGCTTGCACATACTGACAATTTCAAGACAGCTTTTATTGTCCCTGGTGTAGACATTACTGATACCGATCAATTCAGGATTAGTCTCTTCTATTTTATCCTGAAGAGTATTATAGATTTCCTTTTTATCCAAGTCCTGAAGAATATATCCATATGGATCGGTATTATAGATATTTTTCAGATAATATCCGAGAGGTAAAACATCGCATGGAACTCCCTGGGAATTCAAAAATGTGGCGATCTCCATGATTCCGCGGGGAAATACATTCAATTCACCGGGCGGAGAGATTAGTAAACATTTTTTAACCATTTTAAGAATCCATTCTATGTAAAATAATGTGACAGGTTTATAGAATGATTTGACTATACCATACCTGGAATTTTTATTAAAGAACGGGTATTGTGAAAAAGCAAATCAAGACTGACTTGAATTAATATGTTTATAATAGTAGAATCCATATTTTTGAGATAGGTTTTACTATCATTCAGCAAAGAGGTTACTGGGTTCAAGATAAACGGGGGAGTGAGTGTATGCAAGTAAGACAATTTAGATATTCAGCGGATAACCTGGGTTACATTGTTTATACCGGGAGATCAGCGATGGCCATAGACGGGGGGGCGGTTGATTCGATTATGGCTTTTGCTTCGGAAAACGATCTGAGCATAGAATATATATCCAATACCCATAAACATCCGGATCATACCATGGGAACAGATGAACTCATTGAAAAGTCAAAAGGAGCATATCTGGACAATCAGGCACTTCCTGAAAAAAAAATCATTGAACTTGGCGGGGAAAAGATAAACGTGTACCATACACCGGGCCATACCGATGATTCGATAGTGTTTCATTTTGACAACATTATCATTACCGGCGATACCCTTTTTAATGGTACGGTGGGCAATTGTTTTTCAGATAATATGAACGGGTTTTTTAAATCCCTAAAGCGTTTGATTGCGTTACCGGGTGAGACAAAGGTATACGCCGGTCATGATTATGTGGAATACTCCATGGCCGTGGCTCGGACGATCGAGCCGGATAATATTGAGATCGATATTTACCTGAAAAAATATAATCCGGAGCATGTTGTTTCGACCATCAGTCAGGAGTTAAAGGTGAATCCGTTTCTTAGGTTTAATGATGCGAGTATGATAGAAATATTGACCGGAAAGAACCTGCCGAGAGAAACCGAATATGATAGGTGGGAGTCACTGATGACGATTTTTTAACCGCCTTTTGGGGAATAATGGAATGTTGGAATAATGGTACTTTGATGTAGAGACGATGTATTGCGTTTCTATGGGTTGATGTGACATTTCTATTGGATTGGCATTCATCCATACCCACCATTCCAATATTTCAGTATTCCACCATACCCCAAAAAGGGTCGGTACAGTGGTGGAGGATACGTAAGGCTGTGCTTGCATAAGCCGGCCCCTACATCCATTTTATAACCTGCAGTGCTCTTCCCCCTTGCCAATAGGAATTGGATGTATTAAAATTGTAATATCATAAACAATTAAGATTTATAATCAAAACAAGGAATTAAAAAGGTAATATCATGAGGACTCTGGGCTCATGGGCAGATAATTATATTAAAAATAAGCGCACTGCAGATGAAGCAATGAAATTGATCCGGCCGGGCCAAAGGGTATTTATCGGTTCCTCATGCGGTGAACCCCAGCATCTGGTCCGGGCCCTTTCCCGGTCTACCGGAAGATTGACAGATGTTGAAATTGTTCGGCTGCTGTCTTTGGAAAGTACACCTCTGACTCTTCTTGCAGATAAAACAGGCAAACAGAGTATGAATATACGTTCTTTTTACCTGGGATCAGCTAAACCCAAAGGTCTCGCTAAAAACATCCGGTTCATCACTCCCCTTAACCTATCCGCGGTACCGCGTCTCTTCAAAAGCCGGCAGCTACCGGTGCATGTGGCACTGGTTCAAGTTTCGCCGCCCGATGATTTCGGCTGGATGAGCCTGGGGATTTCGGTGGATGTCTGTCTTTCCGCCGCCCTTTCCGCGGATCTTGTGATCGCCCAGATCAATTCAAATATGCCGAGA
>JAUVGT010000421.1 GCA_030593645.1 Deltaproteobacteria bacterium | reverse complement strand
GAAACCCATCGCAAAAAAATTCCGCGGGCTCCGACGAGCTGTTGAAGGCCCATTCTCGCCCGCGCAATTTTTTGCTGGGACGATGCATTATACAAATTATATTAAATACTCTGTATGATTTTTCATCATACAAGGCACTTGTTAAATCCCCTTAGAGGGGTAATCAAAGCCGGGCCCTTTGGACCCGGCTTTTTACTAGTTTACTGGTAACTCTATTTGAAACTCAGCACCACCCTTTTCTGAATTTTTAACAGTAATTGTACCGTTGTGATCTTCTATTATACTGTGGCATATAGAAAGTCCGACGCCCATCCCAATTTTCTTTTTCCGGGTATAAAAAGGTTCAAATATATGTATCATATCTTCCTCAGAAATTCCAGGTCCTGTATCTACTATTTTTATAACAATATTTCCATTATCTTCAAAAGTATCAATCGCTATTTCTCCATGCGTATAAAAACCCTGGCTATGATTCTGCTGTTCAGGCATACGAATCATCGCCTCAACTGAATTGTTGATCATATTCATGAAAACCTGTCCTATCTGCTGGGGTGATGCAACCAGATCAGGTAAATTCTGTGACTGATTTACCGTAATATCTATTTTCTTTCTCTTTAAAAAACTTTTTAGCAGGGCCAATGTGTCATCAAGAATATCATCGACATTTAACCTCTGCTTTTTCTCTTTTCCGGGTCTGTTCAAATCGAGAAGTTTTTTTACAGTATCACCAATACGGGTGAACGCTTTATTTACCATATCCATGTTTTTAGTAAAGTCTTTGTCTTCCCTGTGTTTTATTTCCATAACTTTTAGCAGGGATACAATGCCCTGAAGAGGAGAATTTATTTCATGTGCCACAGACACGGCAAGCTGACCGGTGGAAATCAGGCATTTTGAACGAATCAATTGCTCCTGCATTTTTTTTCTTTCCGTTATCTCGTTACGCAGCTGTTCATTCATTTTTTCAAGTTCTATTGTACGCGCGTGAACTTTATCTTCAAGAATGAGATTCTGCTTCTTAATTTCATCCTGAGTCATTTTAAGTGATAGATGTGTTTTCACTCTGGCTTTCACTTCTGCCATATTAAAAGGTTTGGTAACGTAATCCACTGCCCCGATTTCAAAACCTTTTGTGATATTTTCCGGTTCATCCATTGCTGAAATGAATATGATTGGTATTTCATGGGTGACTGGGTCGGCTTTTAGATTTTGGCAAGTTTCAAAACCATCCATGACAGGCATCATAATATCCAGCAGAATCAAATCGGGAGGATTTTTTTTTACAAATTCAATGGCTCGAAGTCCGTCAAGCGCCACACTAAGTTTGTAGTCATTACGCAACGCATCGACAAGGATATCAATATTATATTTTGTGTCATCAACGAGAAGTATTGTACAGTTTTTAAGATCCTTCATTTTTTTTCAATCAACCGATCAATCAATAAGAGTAATCAAAACCATCTGAAATGGTTTCAAAAGAAAATTGTTAATACCATTAATATTCAGTTTTTTCAATCCAGATACCCATAAAACCCAATAAAAACTATTGAGTTTATTAAAAACAGGTCATCCGGTAAAAACCCAGTTGTTCCCACATACGATATATCGGGTATATATATGAAAAACATTAGAAATAATACATCTGTATCGAATGAATGGGAAACATTAATTAGAAGTGGTTCCACGCATGTAGCTAACCACAATACCAACTGCTGAAACAACCGCTCCTGAAAGCATGGTTGATTGGAACGCGGCCATAAAAAACGGTTCAAGCTCCGGTTTATACATTTTTAATGCTGAACCCCCGCTCAAATCACGAAAAATGGTGTTAAATACAACTCCGGCAATAGCAATCCCGATGACCATTCCAAGATTTCGTGATGTTGCCACTGTGCCTGCGGCGATCCCACGATGCACGGGAGGAACAGCTGTCATTGCAGTCGTACTGTTTGGCGGTACAAAAACACCGATACCGATACCCACAAGGCAGAGTCTCCATACAATTGAAAATATGTCAGTATCGGCTTCAAGACCGGATAAAGCGATCAGAGCAACGGTTAAAATGATCATACCCAGTGTACACAGCAGACGGGAGCCAATCTTATCGGATATTGCCCCCGATATTGGACTGATAAAAAACAAAATTACAAACGGTATGGACATGATATACCCTGCCCGATCTATTGTAAGACCGGCCGGGTGAACGAGGTAAAACGGCATCAGAAATATTATTATGAAGATTGCCGCAAAAATGATAATCGCTGAAATGATCGGCAGTATAAACAGCCTGATTTTTATCAGGGATGGTTCGAATATCGGACTCTTTTTCTTCCTTTCAATATGGACCCAAAATACAGTGCTTACTCCCGCTATTAATCCAAAAAACAGGGTCAAAAACGAAGTATATCCCCAAGCATATGCGTGAGAAAGTACGGTAATAAAAGTGCTTAAACATATGATCAGAATCACTGCGCCTGACCAGTCAAAAGATTCCGTACGGGCCAAATCACCTTCTTTGGTGTCTTTTAATATTCTGGCTGCCAGTATTGCGGATATCAATCCAATTGGAATATTCACATAAAATATGGCTCTCCATGGAAAATATTCAAGTATTATCCCCCCAAGAGCCGGTCCCGTGGTCAATCCTGCCGCTACTATGGCACCTAATATTCCCATAATTCTCCCTCTCTCTGAAGCTGGAAAGCGATCAATCACCAGAGCTGGAGAGCAGGCCATGAGCATAGCGGCACCAATAGCCTGGAATGATCTGGCCGAAATTAACCATGTTGGGCCCGATGCGATCCCGCACATAAATGAACCGATTGCAAAGATTATAAAACCCCTGCAATACACCCATCGCCTTCCCTTGATATCACTGAGCCGTCCGAATGTTAAAAGAAGAGAAGACACCGTTAACAAATAGATTATAACTACCCATTCAATTGTGGATAGATCGACCTGATAGTCCTTCATAATCACGGGAAGGGCAATATTTACAATACTGCTGTCAAGTGTTGACATAAAAACAGCAATGGCTACGAGAAAAAACACAAGCCATCTATCCTTGTATGGATCAGGAGAATTCATATTTGTAACACCTTTTCGATCATCACCATTTATGTGTATTTATTAACCTTATCAAATTCATCAATGACAGGCAAGAACTCAACAAGGGTCCAATTTTAGTCATCACTTGTTTTTTTCCGCATTTGACTATTGCGATGTAAGTCGGTATATCAAACAATATCAGCCTTTGGATAACCGCAAACTTGTCCGCCATAACCAAAGGAGACGTTTGGCATAATACAGATTTTATACTCACCTGGTGCTAATACAGGAGCTAAATTGGAAACATCTCATGACATTATATATCAGGACGCCCGTAAGATGGAGATGATCCCATCCCGAAGTGTGGATCTGGTCGTCACTTCGCCGCCCTATCCCATGATCAGTATGTGGGATGAAATGTTTATACAGTCAGACCCTGCCGTTGAAACAGCTTTGTCTTCCGGAGACGCTATGGGGGCGTTTGAATTAATGCACGGCTTCCTTGACACTATCTGGCTCGAAGTTTATCGCATTCTGAAGAGTGGCGGTTTTGCCTGCATCAATATTGGTGACGCGACCCGATCAATCCATAATGAATTCAGACTCTTTTCAAACCATTCAAGAATTCTGTCAACCATGATTCAAACCGGTTTCTCGGCTATGCCTGAGATTCTATGGCGCAAACAGACCAATGCGCCCAATAAATTTATGGGTTCAGGTATGCTCCCGGCCGGAGCATATGTCACACTGGAGCATGAACATATTTTAGTATTCAGAAAAAATAACAAACGATTTTTTTCAACACCTGAAGAAAAAAAGTCAAGACATGAAAGCGCGTATTTCTGGGAAGAACGAAATCAATGGTTTTCAGATATCTGGATGGATTTAAAAGGCACTGTACAAAAACTGG
>JAUVGT010000149.1 GCA_030593645.1 Deltaproteobacteria bacterium | reverse complement strand
ATGAAAGCCTGTTACGAGTCCATGCAGGACTCCGTCGGCAATCCAAAACAGCATAGATCCGAATGATGTCTTTTTGTAACTTGTAGTAAATGGCGAATGGAAATCTTTTTGACAGTAACCGGTAGTATCCGAAATGGCGGGAGTGAATACCGGCATAGAGACGGATCGACTCTATATCCGAAAAGAGGGAGTCGATAAAGTAATTACCGAGGCCTGTCGACTGATGTTCATAAAACCAGAAACCATTGAGTAAATCTTTCTCCGCTGCATCAAGGAGTTCAATTCTCATTTAATCTGGTCCCGAATTCTATCTTTTACTTGACTTAAAGATGTAAATTTTGCCTTTCCTTCCTTTATCTCCATTTCTCTGCTCTCCAAAACCTTCTTATGCCAGTTTGGTGATTGAATGGTTTCGGGATCTCGGCAGAGATCATCCCACAGCTTTTCCATTACAGCTATCTTGTCCAGGTTTGTCATCTTATCCAGCGGCAGTGAAATGTTCATATCATTCCCCTTTTTTATTAAAATATTAAAATCAGGATAAATCATCTTTCAGTTTTTTGCAATGAAGAATTATGATCATCAGCGATGTCTACACTCGTTATGAAGAACCCTTAGTATCATATATGTTATTCACCAAATTTAATCTTATGGCGCACAGGAATCTTTACCTCAAATTGACTTATATAGCTCTGAGTATCATGATTTCGTCGATGAGCAATGATCTCTTTTGTGTTTCTTTTGAATTCAAGAATGACGGTTTCGTAAAAAGTCCAACTTCTGCGTTGTACTGCATTTCGCAATCATTCAACGTACTATAAGTACGCTTCATGATTACGAAATTTGCACGCCTTGAATTTGAACTTTTTACGAAACCGTCTAATTCGGACTTTTTACGAGCCCCTACAAAAAATGAAGACCATGAGGGCATTTAATATTATCGGGTAGTATAGGAGCAAAATAAACTTCCGGTGTTAATTTGTCAACGGATCATTCATTCGGTTCAGGAAGCAGGGCGGGTTCTCTTTTTCGCCCAATCCCGGAGAACAGTGATATCTTCTTTGTATGTGACTGACGGCATTTTTATTTTTTAGGTTAATAAAAAGGTTTTAAACATTCTGTCGTTATGAATAAAATGGGTCTCTATAACGATACACTAAAAATGTTTTGAATGCAAAAAATCTCCAAATCACACAAACATCTTGATGTGAACCCGATAATACGGTAAATATAATATTAGGCACTCGTCATTTCTGCGAAGACAGGAATGACGGCCATCTTTCCGACATTACCTATATGACATGACAACATTATTCGAGACAACCTCCAAACCCATATTTTTCAGCATGAATCAAATCAGAGGCTAAAGATGATCAAATACACATCGCAAAAAAAACAGAAAGCTTTTGCACCACCAGCCCAGTACTTCAATGGATTCTTTTTCCTGCCAGTTTTTATTATGATATTTTTCATTTTCATCGTACCCTGTATCACCTTTGGGCAAACAGCAGACAAAACACCGGATAAAGAAAAACGTTCCTGTATCCAGACAGTCCATGCCTATGCTTATCTTTCCGAAAACATGACACTTTCCCAGACAAGGACTGCCGCGTTTGCCAATGCCCGGAGACAGGCTGTGGAAATGGCAAAGACATACATATCTTCAAAAACCAAGGTTAAGGATCTAATGACGGAATATGATCTTATCTTTTCCGAATCCGAAGGGACTGTCACCGTCCTGGCCCAGAAAGATTATGGTGTTGAAAATAATACCCGTTACCATGTCTGGATCAAAGCGGAAGTGGAATACGGCATAAAACCAAAAGGAAAATCAGCACATCAGGATCCGGAAAAAGGCACCATTCTCAAAAGCGGCTTGTTGACCGTTTCAGTGTGGACAAAAAAGAAAATATACAAAAAAAACGAACCCATTCATATCTATATTCAGGGGAATCGTGATTTTTATGCCAGGATCGTGAATATCGATCTGCACGGAAACATCATTCAGCTCCTGCCAAACGACTACAGGCAAATTAATTTTTTTAAAGGCGGACAAACCTACAGTATCCCCGATGCCGGTGACCGGTTCGATTTAAAAGTATCACCGCCGTTCGGCAAAGATAAAATAGTTGTATACGCCAGTGAAGTTCCCCTTGGTAATGTGGAAATGGAATCCGCCGGACAAGGTCTTAATCTTTACAGGGGTACTGTTAAATCATTCGCGGCCAAAACTCGCGGGATAACGGTGGCATCAAAGGACACGGCTAAACCATTCAAAGCCGAGTTTTATGAAGCATTGTGGGTGATCAATACGAAGGAAAGATGAACGTTGAACATCGAACGTCCAACATCGAACGTCGAATAATGATATCGCTTCGCTCAACCGAATCAAAAATTTGAGAAAACCAATCAATCAAATATTATTTGGAGATTAGACCTTTCGCTTGTCTTTAAAACAAAGGGCGGCCACAGTGGACCGCCCCAACAATTCATTGAATATCTTGAAACCAATTCATCATTCAAATACAAATAGGTAAAGAGAAGCGTCTTCCATCCACCGTCGCCGAGGCTATGGCGGGACAAACATTCGACGTTGGACGTTCGATGTTGGACGTTCGACGTTCGACGTTCATCTTTTTACAGGTTTTCATTCACAAACTTCTCAAAACTTTTCAGATCGCTGACAGAATAGATCTTTCCGGGGTAATCCTTTGGTTTGGTTTTTCGAAGGAGCCCGGTTAACACTTTTCCGGGGCCGACTTCCACAAAGGTTTCTACTTCTTCTTTTAAGAGTTTCTGCATGATATCATACCATTTGACAGGGCTGCATAATTGCCTGGTCATGATTTCTCTGATCTCCTGGGGTTCAATGCAGGAATCGGCAGTGGCATTAAAAAGGACGGTGGTTTGGGGTTCATTAAATTCAATGGTCTCAAGAAACTCTCTGAATTCCTTCTCCGCACCCCGGATTAATTCACTGTGCCAGGCCCCGCTGACTTGTAAAGGCACTGTCCTGGCGCCCTTTTCGGCGGCAAGAGAAGAAGCATGTTCAACCGCTTTGGGTTCACCGGTAATGACGATCTGCTTTTCCATGTTGTGATTGGCTACCGATACGATTCCGTTTTCCGCGGCCTGTTCAACACGTTCAGATACTTCTTCGATATTCATGCCGATAATCGCGTGCATCGCTCCTTTGTTTTTTAAAGATTCCCGTTGCATCAATCCGCCGCGCCTGTATACCAGTTTAAACGTATTTTCTTCATTGACAATTCCCGCCGCGTTCAGCGCGCCATATTCTCCTAAACTGTGACCGGCAGAAAGCGCAGGTGTCAGACCCGCTTTTTTAATCGCTGCCAGGCAGGCAAGATTAATCACAGTAACTGCCGGCTGAAGATTTACCGTCATGGTCAACTCTTCCATCGGACCTTTAAAACAGAGTTTTGACAGGTTTATTTTTGAAATCTCTTCAACCATGTCAAACAGTTCCCTGACAAAACCATATTCCTGGTAAAGGTCCTGCCCCATACCCACAGATTGTGATCCCTGACCCGGAAATAGAAATGCGATTTTTTTCAATGTTCTTCCTCCAATATGTTTTTATTCATCCAGCTTAAACAGCTTTCGAGTGATATCCAGGTAGTTGGATTTATCTCCCATACAGCTGTTGTTTTTCAAAACCTGGGTTGGGTCATGAAGTATTTTGTTGATCAGTGCCCGGGTCATTCGGTGAACTGCTTCAGCGTTTTCTTGAGATATATTGTTTGATCGAAGGGTTTTGTTTACTTCTTTTTCCGCGATCGATTCAAGCTTGTTTCTCAAATCCTTTATTGTCGGTACCGCTGCCAGGTTTTCGCGCCATTCCCGAAACCGAATAACAGCTTCGTCAACGATCCTTTCTCCTTTGATGGCCTCACGGTTACGCTCTTCGACATTATCTTCTATGACTCCCTTAAGATCATCTATATCGTAGACATAATTATTTGCCAGTTTATTAATATCCGGATCAATATCACGAGGAACCGCGATGTCTATAAAAAAGAGGGGACGGTTGCGCCGCTTCCGGATCATCCCCTTTACCTGCGCATGCGTTAAAATAAAACCAGGGGATCCGGTTGAGCTGATGATGATATCGGCGACCTTTAAACAATCAATAAGTTCTTCAATACGTACGGCCTGGCCGTTGAATTTTCTGGCCAGTTTCAACCCATGTTCAAACGTACGATTGGCAACCCGGATATCACTTGCCCGGTTTCGAATCAGGTGCTCCACTGCCAGCTCCGCCATTTCACCGGCACCGATCAAAAGCACTCTTTTTCCGTCAAGATCTCCAAAAATTTTACGGGCCAGCTCAATGGCGGCATAACTTATCGATACAGCGCTGTCACCGATCCCTGTTTCAGTCCTGACTCGTTTGGCCACAAAAAAAGTTCGATGCAAAAGCCGGTTTATAATGACACCGGATATTTTTTTCTCAGTTGCTGTTTTGTATGCGTCCTTGATTTGACCCAGAATCTGCGGTTCACCGACGATCATCGAATCAAGGCTTGACGCCACCCTGAAAACATGGCGAACCGCCTCGTCTCCCCTATGGATATAAAGTGAATCTTCAAATTGAGTTAAAGGAATATTGTTGAATTCCGCGATAAATTTCTTCGCGCTATCAATGGCCACGGAAGCATCATCTGTTACAAGCAGCACCTCCACACGATTACAGGTAGATAGCAGCAAGGCCTCATTGATTCCTGAATTAGTTTTCAATGAATCGAGCGCAATACCCGTATTTTCATCTGTAAAAGCAATGCACTCACGGAGTTCAACAGGTGCTGTTTTATGATTTATTCCCAGTAGTACAATATCTGTCATTTTATATTCAATCAGACGCCTTTTCAGTCGGATCGTCTTTGTTAAGGATTGTATTAATTGTTGTTTCAGCCGGCTGTAATCGGGTGAACTCAGAGTGGTGGCCTTTGAAAAGAAAATTCACCCCAAAGTACGTAAAAAGCATAAAGGCAAATCCAATGATTGCCATTATCGCGGCCCGCCTGCCGCGCCAGCCCGCAGCCAGCCTTTCGTGAAGAAGTGCCGCGTAAAACAGCCAGGTAATACCGGACCATACTTCTTTGGGATCCCAAACCCAGAACTTTCCCCATATCGCTTTTGCGTAGACAAATCCTGTGATCAACCCGAAAGTCAGCAGGGAAAAACCCGCCACAATACACACGTAACCGGCATTATCGAGCATTTCAAGGGATGGAAGCCGTTTGAAAAAAAACCCCGGTTTTTTTGTTTTTATGGCATTTTCCTGGATTAGATATAGTATCCCCAGCCCAAACGCGAACGCGAAGGCCGCATCGCCCGCCAGAACCGCGATAACATGGGACAGCACCCAGAAACTTTTGAATATGCTTTTGGCCTGGACAGGCTCATTGGGTATACGGGATACGGCAACCATGATTACAGAAATCAGTGGAACGGCATATATACCAAAAATCTTCAGCCTGAATATATAATTGAAAATCAGGAATACACATGCCAGAACCCACCCCGCGATGGACAGGTTTTGGTGCAGATTGTGCACAGGGATCTGGCCCAAAGTTATACACACACCAGCGATTGAAACAGTATGGCACATGAAACCGGCCAACACCAAGTATAAACCGATTTTATGCAGAAACTCTTTCTGAAAAAAAAGATAAGTAAAATAACCGGCCGCGCTGAGCATGTATAACAGGATCGTTATGATGATGAGTATTTCCATAATTTATGCCCCAATGAGAGTCTTAAATTCAAAGCCCTCTCCCAGTGTTTCTTTTAATAGCCTGTTGATATCATCCTCTCTTTTTTCCCGTATCATATCAATTAGCCCGCTGAATATCAACTTTTCAAACAGATGCTTGTGCGCTTCGGGCTCATGTTTATCTGCCAGTAGTTTTTTTCGGACAGCACCCATCAGTTGAAGATAAATCGCATACTCCGGTCCGAATTTTTTTTCAAGCTCTTTCCTGATATATTTTGCCGCTGCCGGGCTTTTTCCGGATGTGGATATACCGATCACGAGGTCACCCTGCTTCACAATGGAAGGCAGGATGAAATTGCATATTTCAGGCCGATCGGCGATATTGCACAACATGTTCTTTTGATCGGCATCCGCGTGTATTCGCCTGTTCAGATCCTGGTCATCTGAGGCGCCGATGACAAGAAACAACCCATCGATATCAGAAGATTTGTATTCCCTCTTTTTTACAGAAATTTCATTATCTTTTAACAGCCTGCTCAGGCTTTCTGATATCACCGGACTGACAACCGTCACCATTGCTCCGCATTCAAGCAGAGTTTTTACTTTTCTGGTTCCGACCGCTCCACCACCCACAACCAGACATTTTCGTCCCTTGATATCCAGATTTACAGGATAGTATCTCATGTATGCCTCTTTGTATTTTTTTTTTGCGTCAGTTGTAAATCATTCCGCATAAGGGCAGACGCACAAGCCATCCCCTACAAATCGATCATATTATATTCGGGGTCGGTATCGCTTTCATCTTTTTGGTTTATAAGCAGACACATAACGACCACTTTTGAAAGTGATATGGTGTGAAAAAACATCTTATTCAATTTTTTCAGATTGCGATACCGACCCCGAATTCCGATTATTAGATACCCAAAACATTCCACGATTCCAGCATTCCATCAAATAACAATTTCCATCAGATCTTCCGCGATAGCCAGAGGACCCGAGTAAATTTTTCGGCACTCCTTTGCAATATCAACTCCATCACACTCCGGGTACAAATGGGTGAGCACCAACTTTCCCACCCCCGCTTTCAACGCCACCGTGCCTGCCAGAGACGGTGTCATATGGCCCTGGGTTTTTAGATCATCCGGAAAAGCCGATTCGCAGATTAGAAGATCCGTACCCGTTGAAAGTTCAACCAGGTTATCATTGATATCTGTATCCCCGGAATAGACCATAGATTTACCGTTTGGCCCTGTGATCCGAAAGGCAAGGCTTTCACTGGTGTGTTTCATGGGAATCGATTTTATTTTAAAATCATTAAAACCGATTGAATCAGGACCGGTGATATTAAGTTCAAAAATGTTCATCATCCCCGGAGCGAATTCGATCCATTGACCAAACACCGCCTTTAACCCGTTATAAAAATTCTTGAAACCATCCCCCGCGGTAATGGTCAATGGAATTTTCCGTTCAACACTGCCGGAATATTTATTTGAAAAAATAAACTGAACCAGTTCCGAACTATGGTCCGGATGAAAATGACTGTAAAAGATATGTGTAATATCAAAAATCGTGGTACCGGTCTCAAGAAGCCTGTGCATGGTTCCCGCGCCTGAATCGATCAAAATCTTTGACTGCCCGATTTTAACAAATACAGAACACGAGCTTCGTATTAGTGATGGAACACATGTACCCGATCCTAAAATGGTCACATTTATGTTATCTTTTTCACTCATATTTTTAAATTTGCTCTTAATTAAAGTGGTTTTAAAATCTTCAATTGAGTAAAAAGTCAAGGCGGGATGGAAATTCCAACCACAGGAATATATGTTATATTTCAAGAATTGTAATTTTCATCTCAACACCGAGTTTGGACTCAAGAGGAGTTTTTAAAACCACTTTTAATACATGATGGGCCTTAAATCAAGGATGGATCAAGAAACAAGATCGGGAGGACAAAAAATTTGAACCACGAAATACACGAAAAAAGTTTTGTATTTCGTGTGTTTCGTGGTTAAAAATTCTTCAGCTCTTCTCAAATACAATCGCATCACCCTCAACAACTGCCCTGATAGTGGTTCCTTCGAGGATGCTGCCCTTCAGGATTTCCATTGAAAGCTGATTTTCTACCATTTTCTGGATCACACGTTTCAGGGGGCGCGCTCCGTAGACCGGATCATATCCTTTCCGGGCAATTAATGTAATGGCTTCTTCACTTAGATCAAGGTGAATCTTCTTTTCGGCCAGCCTTTCACTTAATTTCTCGACCTGAATTTTCACAATATGCGCGATCTGATCATTCGTCAGGTTATGGAAAATAATGGTTTCGTCGATCCTGTTTAGAAATTCAGGTTTAAAACTTGCCCTTAGGGCCTCGGTTGTTTTCGCCTCCAGTTCATCACGATTCGAAGCACCATATTCCTGTATCCAACGGCTTCCCACGTTTGATGTCATAATGATAATGGTGTTTTTAAAATCGACGGTGCGCCCCTTTCCATCTGTCATACGTCCGTCATCAAGAATCTGAAGCAAAACATTAAAAACATCAGGGTGAGCTTTTTCGATTTCATCAAAAAGCACCACGGAATATGGCCGCCTGCGTACTGCCTCTGTAAGGTATCCGCCTTCTTCATACCCGACATAACCGGGAGGTGCTCCAATCAGTCTCGCGACCGCGTGCTTTTCCATATATTCAGACATGTCTATCCGGACAACAGCCTGTTCATTATCAAAAATAAATTCCGCGAGCGCTTTGGCCAGCTCAGTCTTACCCACGCCTGTGGGGCCCATGAATATAAAAGAACCGATCGGACGGGACGGATCTTGCAGACCGGAACGGGCTCTGCGTACCGCATTGGACACCGCCTCCACTGCCTCGGTCTGGCCAATCACACGCAAACTCAACCGTTTTTCCATGTGAACCAGTTTTTCTTTTTCACCCTCCAGCATTTTACTGACCGGAATCCCCGTCCACCGCGCGATAACCTCGGCGATATCTTCATCATCAACCTCTTCTTTCAGCATCTTGCTTGTTTCCTGAAGTTCTTCGAGATCCCGGTTAGTATCCGCCAACTGTTTCTCAAGTTCTGTAATCCTGCCATATCTGATTTCAGCTACCTTGGCCAGGTCTCCGTCCCTTTCAGCCTGCTGGGCCTCGACACCAAGATGTTCCATCTCTTCTTTGATCTTTCTGATCCTCTGGATCATGTCTTTTTCATTATTCCAGTGGGCTTTCATCTTAAGAATTTCTTCTTTCATGGAAGCAATCTCGGACTCAAGTTTTGAAAACCGGTCTCTTGACGCAGAATCTGATTCCTTTTTCAACGCCTGCCTTTCAATTTCCGCCTGGGTCATCCTGCGCTGGACTTCATCAATTTCTGTGGGCAGACTGTCTATTTCGATCCTCAGTTTTGACGCACACTCATCGATCAAATCAATGGCCTTATCCGGAAGAAAACGGTCCGAGATATATCGATTCGAAAGTGCAGCTGCCGCCACAATTGCAGAGTCTTTGATCCTGACACCGTGGTGGACTTCATATTTTTCTTTAAGTCCGCGGAGAATTGAAATGGTATCTTCAACCGTTGGTTCAAGAACCATCACCGGCTGGAATCTTCTTTCAAGTGCCGCGTCCTTTTCAATATATTTCCGGTATTCATTCAATGTGGTCGCGCCGACACACCGCAGCGTACCTCTTGCCAGGGCGGGCTTTAACATATTGGACGCATCCATGGCCCCTTCGGTTGCCCCCGCGCCCACAAGTGTGTGAAGCTCATCGATAAATAAAATCACTTCACCTTCCGCCTTTTCCACTTCCTTTAAAACAGCCTTGAGCCTGTCTTCAAACTCACCCCTGTACTTGGCACCGGCAATCAGCGCGCCCATATCCAGGGACATCAGCCTCCTGTTTTTAAGTGTTTCAGAAACATCACCCGCGACAATTCTCTGGGCCAGGCCTTCGATGATGGCAGTTTTCCCCACGCCGGGTTCACCGATCAGTACCGGGTTATTTTTTGTCCGCCTTGAGAGAACCTGGACAATTCGACGGATTTCATCATCCCTGCCGATCACAGGGTCAAGTTTACCCAGCCGGGCAAGATCCGTCAGGTTCCGGCTGAATTTTTCAAGAGCCTGGTATTTCTCCTCCGGGTTCGGGTCTGTGATCCTCTGAGATCCGCGAATTTCAATCAGCACTTTTAATATTGACTCCCGTGTCACACCGAAACGCGTCAGTATATTCGCGGCTTCTCCCTTTTTTTCATCTGCTATTGAAAGAAGAATATGTTCGATACTTACATACTGATCTTTCATTTTCGATGCTTCTGAGAAAGCACTATCCAGCACCTTTTTGGTCCTTTGAGATATGTAAATATCTGTGGGTTCACTTATTTTCGGTAACGTATCGATTACCTGTATGATTTCCTGAACCACCGTGCCGGGCGATACGCCGAGTTTTTTTAATATGGATCCCGCTACACCGTCCTGCTCCTTTAGCATAATACTGATCAGATGCTCCGGTTCAATCTGCGGATTGTTATGAGAAGCGGCCAGAGCCTGCGAGTTCTGGATCAATTCCTGCGATTTTATTGTAAATTTATCAAACTGCATTTTTTCCTCCTAATACTATTCGGATGACTCATCGGTTTCAGGATACATGGGTGTACGACCATCCTCTTCACCGGCCGTTATGAAATTGAGGGAATATTGGAATAATGGAATGATAGAAGATTGGAAAAAAGGAACCATCATCACTATAATATCCCGACGTAATATTCATTTTTCAACAAACAACGAACACAACATTACCCGATTCCATGGAAAGGTACCAATTCCTGATTGTACTTCTGTATGTCAATCCGTGATTTTATTCAGCTTGTACTAAGGAGAATATAAACATACAATTTTCTTTGTCAATGCTTGATGGTCTCGTAAAAAGTCCGAATTAGACGGTTTCGTAAAGAGTTCAAATTCAAGGCGTGCAATTTTTGTAATGATGAAGCGTACTTATCGTACGTTGAATCATTGCAAAATGCAGCACAACGCAGAAGTTGGACTTT
>JAUVGT010000280.1 GCA_030593645.1 Deltaproteobacteria bacterium | reverse complement strand
ATGGTTATTGATGGCGCCGGCCACATGATGGCTCTGGAAAAACCGGATGAATTCATCAGACACGTCATCAAATTTTTAGAAGCGGTTTCAAAGAAACCTTTGTTAAAAAAATAAACCGGTACTCTCTTTTCACTATCCCATGAACACAGACAGCACATCGTTTCTTGCGTTTACATATTGAATCGTTATCAGGATCAAATCTTCAGGCTTTAAATCGATACCGCTGGATATGGGCAGTTCACATTCTATCATATATTCAGGAATGAGTATCTGATACTTGTTTCTGCGTTTAAAAAGTACAATCGCCTCTTCTTTACTCCCAATCCGTTTTTCAAGAAATTTCAACAACCAATATCTGTTTCGCAGATACTGGTTCCTTGAAACGTGACTCATGGGCTGTTCAAGCATCTGAATGATTTCATTGATCTCATCAGCGGTATACGGCCTCTCCAGGTTTAATATTGAACGGATTTGTCGTTGTGTAACGAGATCGAAATACTTGCGGATGGGTGATGTAGCAGTAACATACGCGTCAAGACCCAGTCCCGCGTGATGATCCGGTTTATGATTCAAAGCAAACCGGCTGAGTAATCGCCGCTGCATGCAGTTTTGAAAAAGTGTACCGTCATCACTTTTGTACAACCGCTCCCTGGGGGGCGGTTGTGACCTGAATATTGCCGGTGTATCGCGTTCTGCCAGGAATCCGGCCATCAGCCAGTTTGCCATGATCATCAGTTCCGAAACCAGAAATCTTCCAGGGCTCTCTCGGTTGACCCTGTTTACGGAAATTTCATTCTTATCATTCAACCAGACATTAATATCCGGAAGCGTAATCTGCACCGCACCCTTATCCAAACGGTACTGCCGGTATTTCATTGCGATTGCGTACAGAATGGCCATATCCTTGTTTTCATCAACAATACAATTGGTCTCATAATATGTCAGCTGATCTTTTACTTTTATCAGGCTTGGAAAAATCTCGTAATCAATAATATCAAAAGAGTGATTTAAGTTTATCATTGTACTGATCGCGGGACGAAGTTCTCCTGCTTTCAAACTGCAGTAATCTTCCGCCAGGACCGACGGCAGCATCGATATTTTCTGGTCCGGCATGTAAATGGAACTTCCTCTTTCAAAAGCGGCCTGATCAATCAAATCTCCTTTACGAACATAATAACCCACATCGATAATATGAACACCCAACCGGAATGAATCTCCTGTCTTCTCAATTGAAATGGCATCATCATAATCGAGGGTTGACTGACCATCTATCGTTATTACAGGCAGGCCGCTCAGGTCTTTCCGCTCGCTGCTCTCACCAGCGGACCATTTGGAACCGGCTGTTTCTAAAAGTTTTAATGCATATTTATTTACCTCATCGGTAAATTCAGTAACAATACCAAAGCGAATCAAATCGATATTTTCATCTTCACTCCAAACACCCGCCTTAACTAGGATCGGAAAAATGTTATCAAAATTTTTAATGCCAGCTTTTTCTAATATTGCCTTGCCAATTTGGTAGTGAGGGCTTGATTTTCCATTGACATATATTGATTTTAATATGTTCAGAAATTCAGATTGTGCATCCACTTCAGGCCGTGATTGAGGTCCTCCATTATTAATAATGGATTTTACCCAGTCAGCACCCTGGCTAATCATCCTGTCTTTCCGTTGAGTTTTTCTTTTTTCGGCTGCAAGTTGTTTGACCTGTTTTTCCGAATAGGGGAAAAACCGGTCATGATTGAATTTAAAGTAAAACCGATTACTGAAAAAAGCCCTTACTACGGCCGATTCGTGATCATATGATTGATTTTCCGGAAAACAGAACTCCGTCATCGTCGATAGATCGATCCATTCTTTTTCAGAATTCAATACCTCCCACAACTCTTTGATATCCACCCGATCGATCAGTTCTTTACGCCGATTGGCTATCTCCTTTAATGCTTCAACCGTTTTCAGCCTCCCAAGCCCTATATCCAGACTCATTTTACTTAAGTGAGATAAACGGCTCGCTGAAAGATTGACTTCGCGATCGGTTTCGGTCAAAAGCCGGAGACGCTGTTTCTTGACTTCCAAAATTACCGCGCACATGATTCTTTGATGATCTATGTATTCAACAATATTACCAGATTCCATAATATCAAAGATAACAATCCGCTTTCTGAAAGTCAATGAACCTCAGTCATTAAACTGAATTAAATATCCGCATATTCAAGCCATACAGATCAGGAAACTCAGACCATCTGGTTGTAGAGTCCGAAAAGCTTTTGGATTGAAAACCGCGATACTGCGAACCCAGTCTTATGCTTTTATAATCACCTTGCAATTTTTAAATTCAGAGTTATTTTGTATACTAATATGAAAAAAGCATTGAATAGAAATGGTTTAAACTCCACCAATTCCATTAATCCAATATCCGAAGATTCTCTACATGAAACAAGGTCTCCTATATATAAGACCACCCGGCCTGTTTTGCCTGGAACCAGTTACTTATGACACCAATATCTTTGATTAAGCCGTATTTTGTTGAAAACCGCTATCTTGTCATTTTTGGACTCATATGCCTTGTCATCGTGGACATAATCCAGCTCTTTATTCCACGTGTTATCAAAATGGCTGTTGATGACCTTGCAAATTTTCAAACAGACATCACGGGCCTTCTATATTATTCACTTTATATCATCTGTATTGCGCTTATCATCGGCATATTCCGCTATTTGTGGCGACGGTGTCTTCTGGGCACCTCAAGACGGATTGAGGAAGGTCTTCGGAATAAACTTTTCTCGCACATCCAGACTCTTTCCCCATCATATTTTGATAGAGTAAAAACCGGTGATCTCATGGCTCACGCCACCAATGACATACAACAGGTCCGGATGGCCGCCGGAATGGGTATGGTTGCTTTAAATGACGCGGTTGTTCTGGGTACGGCCACAATGCTTTTTATGGCATGGATCAATATTAAGCTAACCCTTCTTGTGCTGATACCCATGCCCCTGATTGTTCTGGGAACGCGATTCTTCAGTAAAAAAATGCATCGCAGATACCGGGAAGTGCAGAAATCTTTTTCGGAGTTAACTGAAACAGTCCGGGAACGGTTTGCCGGGGTTCGGATCATTAAAGCATTTACGTGGGAGCAGCAGGAAATGGACCGTGTTGAAACTGTTTCAAAACAGTATATCACCAAAAACCTTAAACTGGTAAAAGTGATTGGAATGTTTTTCCCGCTCATGCTCCTTTTAACCAACTTAAGTCTCGCTATTGTGCTCTATTTTGGTGGGAAGCAGGCGGTTGCACTGGAAATAACACCTGGAGACTTTGTCGCATTCATCAGTTATCTCGGTCTCATGATGTGGCCGATGATGGCTCTTGGGTGGGTCACCAACCTGATACAGCGCGGCCGTGCTTCACTTGACAGGCTGCATAAAATCCTCCAAACCAGACCGGACATCATTGATGCTCACAACGCGAAACCAATCAAACGCTCCTTTGGAAAAATTGTGTTTGATGATGTTTCTTTCAGTTATGATGCGAGCGGATCCAGGAACGTCAAGCAGGTCCTTTCCCATATCAATCTAAAAATAAACCCGGGCAATATCCTGGGAGTCATCGGCCCGCCCGGCAGCGGTAAGACAAGCCTGCTAAACCTGATCCCCCGATTCTATGATGTGACCGCGGGTAATATCCGTATTGATGGTCATGATATACACAATATCAGAGTCAGTGACTTGAGATCCTGGATATCTTTCCTGCCCCAGGAACCCTTCATATTTGCCGGTACCGTCAGGCAGAATATCACTTTTGGAAATAAAAATATTACAGAATCAGAAATGATCAGGGCAGCAAAACAAGCTGCTGTTCACAAAACCATAGAATCGTTTCCTGACGGCTATGATACGATTGCGGGTGAAAAGGGCATTATCCTTTCCGGCGGCCAAAAGCAGCGAATCGCGCTCGCTCGCGCCCTATTGACTGAAACACCGTTTATAATAATGGATGACCCCATCAGCCAGGTGGATTTTGAAACCGGAGCGAAAATCATTGAGACCGTTAAGACAATGGTCGGAACTCAAACGATCATCATCGCTTCGCATCGGCTTTTGGCTCTCCGTTTCGCAGATAAGATCATCACACTGCAAAATGGTGAAATAACAGAATCCGGAAATCATTACGAATTAATGAAAAACAATGGCTATTACGCCGATACTTACTCCATGCAGGAACTGGAAGAAGGTTTTTAATGCGCTCTGCTTTTGGATATTCCGAAGAAAAACGGCTGGGCAAGCCTTACGATATAAAACTGCTTAAACGGCTGTATCCATTTACAAAACCATACAGAAGTTTCCTGTTCTGGTCCATCGTTCTTGTCATATTCATTGCCATACTCGATATCGCGCTTCCCATATTAACCAAAACCGCGATAGACAGATACATCGTTCCTCAAATCGAATCCGCGGCGAATGATTCCTCAAATAAAAAGTTTGGTCAAAAACGGTTCATTGAAGCGGATCTAACCGATCCGGATATCCGGACTGTTGTGCTAAAATATCCGGGCCTGTTTACCATAAAAAATGACCAGGCATTCATTCCGTATGAACAGATCACTCACATACAGAAAAATGATCTCATGGTTCTCCGTAAACATGATGTAACCGGTCTGGGTGTAATTACAATACTTTTTATCGGGATTATACTGGCCGGTTTCTTTCTTAATTTTATACAAAAAATAATTATGGAATATACCGGTCACATGGTAATGCATGATCTGAGGATGAAGCTCTTTTCACACATACAGGAATTGTCAATTCATTTCTTTACACGAAATCCTGTGGCAAGACTGGTCACCCGAAACACCAACGACATTCAGAATATGCATGAATTGTTTACTTCGGTCATCGCGTTTGTATTTAAAGATCTTTTTCTTCTTATCGGCATAACCATTGTTATCCTCTGGCTAAATCTGAAACTGGCTTTAATCACATTTGCTTTACTGCCGTTTGTACTTTTAGCGTCTATCCTGTTCTCTTTCCGGGCCCGGGAAATATTCAGGGATCTTAGAATAAAAATCGCCGAAATAAACACACGCTTTTCAGAAACCATACAGGGCATAAAAGTAATTCAGATGTTTTTACATGAAAAAAAGAGTTATGGAAATTTTAAAAAATTAAATCATGATAATTACATCGCCGGTATGCGGCAAATCAAAGTTCTGGCGGTATTTCTACCGGTTATTGAAATCCTCGGCGTATTTACTATCGCACTTATCATTTATTACGGTGGCGGAAAGGTGATTTCCAACAGCTTAAGCCTTGGGGATCTTGTGGCCTTTCTTGCATTAATGAAAATGTATTTCAGACCCATACGGGACCTGGCTGAAAAGTACAATATACTCCAAAACGCGATGGCATCTGCTGAAAGAATATTCATGATCATAGACAGCGAAGACAGTCTGCCCAAACCTCCGGAACTCGCATTAAAACAGGACAAGGAAAAACCGGTATTGGAAAAAATCAGTCAGATCTCCGTTAAAAATGTCTTTTTCAGTTATACACCGGATGTGAGTGTATTAAACGGAATCAACTTTGATATCAATACGGGAGAAACCATTGCTGTGGTGGGCCCCACCGGTTCCGGCAAAACAACCCTGATCAGCCTGATTACACGATTTTATGACCCCGTGGAAGGTGAGATATGCATTAACGGCCGCGACCTCAGGGAATATGAGACTCGCTCTTTCCGTTCAAAGACAGCCCTGGTCATGCAGGATCCCTTTCTGTTTTCAGAAACAATCCATGATAACATTTTCCGGGGCACAAACACATTTTCCGAGTCGGATAAAGAAAACATATTGGAATTATCAAATTGCAAATCCGTCATAGACCGTTTGCCCAATGGTCTATACACGGTACTGGGAGAAGGGGGCACATTGATTTCCAGCGGAGAACGACAGCTTGTCTCTATTGCCAGGGCTTTCGCGATCAACCCACAGCTTATTTTATTTGATGAAGCAACGTCCTATATCGATACCCAAACCGAACAGAAAATACAACAGGCCCTGGGTAAACTGATGAAAAACAGGACCGCGTTGATTGTTGCCCATCGCCTGTCGACCGTAAGGAATGCGGACAGAATCATCGTACTTAACCGGGGCCGGATGATAGAAACCGGTACCCACAGCAACCTGATGAAAAAAAGGGGTTTCTATTACAAGTTAAACCAGCTGCAAAATTGAATGAATTAGGATTGTCCCTGTTTTATACCGGAGCTTCCTTTCACCCAGGTAAATTTGTTTCTAAGTGACTGTTTTTCACAACAATATCATTTTTCCGGGCATTACTGGTTGCCACACATAATTCTTGCCAAATCAAAAAGTACATGCTAATAATTGATGGTTTCGTAAAAAGTCCGAATGAGACGGTTTCGTAAAAAGTTCAAATTCAAGGCGTGCAAATTTCGTAATCATGAAGCGTACTTATAGTACGTTGAATGATTGCGAAATGCAGCACAACGCAGAAGTTGGACTTTTTACGAGA
>JAUVGT010000086.1 GCA_030593645.1 Deltaproteobacteria bacterium | reverse complement strand
ACGATTGCCATGCAGAAAGGTGATTATGCCAGAGATTTCCTGGAAAACCATAATATCAAGTTTGAAATTCTTGAAACCGATGATTTTGGTGAAGCAACCAATAGGGTCATCGCGGGTAAAGCAGACGCTGTGATCGGTGATGAACAGATTGTCCTGTATCATTTATTTACCAACCGCTTAACCCGTAAGATCAAGAAAATTGGTGAGCCGCTGTACACTGGTAAAGATTGTATGGCTGCCGGTAAACACAATAAAATACTGATTCAGATCCTGAATAAAGGTATTGATGAGGCAAGATCGACCGGTGTGCTTGATAAAATTACAAAGAAATGGCTGGGAACTAAAATGAGGACTCAGGGTATTATTGACATGAGGTATATCTGGATTTTGCTGATTGCGGCCGGCTTGATTTTGCTGCTTTCCATCTGGATATATGCCTGGAATGTCCGCCTCAAGAAAATTGTTAACAAAAAAACAGAACATATAAAGCGGAGCGGAGACGCTCTTCAAAAGAGCGAACAGAAGTTAAACAGGATTCTTTCGTCATCACCCGTGGCATTGTCCATTATTGAGAGAAAAGAGATAAAATGGGTTAATGAATCATGGGTTAAGATGTTTGGAACTGAAAACGAGAAGGAGCATATTGGTCAGCCAATCAAAGAGATTTATTCGACCGATGCTGAATATGAACGGATCAGGAAAATTCTTAAAAGCGATTTTAAACCGGGCAGGATCATTGACACCGATACAAAGTTTAAGAGAAAAACAGGAAATATCATTGATGTCCATATGCGGTTGACGCATTTTGATCCCTCAGACCCGGCCCAGGGAATTATTGTTTCCACTTCCGATATCTCGGCCCGTAAGAAAGCGGAAAAAGCCGTTAAAGAGTCTGAACAGCGGCTTACCCAGATTATTAACTTTCTGCCTGACGCCATTTTTGCGATTGATATGGAGGGAACGGTTGTTGCCTGGAACAGGGCCATTGAAGAAATGACCACTATTAAAGCTGAAGATATCCTGGGTAAAGGTGATTATGAATATTCTCTCGCGTTTTATGAAAGCAGAAGGCCGGTATTGATTGATCTTGTTTTCGACCGCGGTAAAATAGACAGAGAAGAATATGTTCATTTTAAAGAAACAAAGGATATGCTGATCGCTGAAACACATCATAATACCGATATATTTCAGGGGGTTTATCTCTGGAGTATGGCAAGGCCGCTCTATGATGTCAAAGGAAATATCGTTGGCGCGATTGAATCGATCAGGGATATTACCGAGAATAAGAGAACCCAGAACCTTTTTCTTGAGACTGAAAGACTTAAAGCGGTCGCGGATCTGGCCGGAGGGGTCGCTCATAATTTTAATAATTTACTTCAGGTAATTATAAGCGGTGCACAGCTGGCCTCAATGAAGCTTGAACGGAAAGATACCTCGGCTGTTAGCGATAAACTTGAACAGATTCTTGAGAGCTGCAGGTTTGGCGCTGAAACAGTAAAGCGTCTGCAGAATTTTGCCGGGCTTAAATCTGATGATCAGAAAACAAAGGATACAGTTTTCGATATGTCTGAAGTGGTTCAGCAGGCCGCTGATCTGACAAAGACATGGTGGGAAACCAATCCTGAAAGAGAAGGGATTAACATCCGGTTTGATATGGAACTTGACGGGGGATGCCTGGTTAGTGGAAAGATGAATGAACTGTTTGAAGTGGTGGTCAACTTAATAAAAAATGCTGCCGAAGCTTTAATTAAAGGTGGGGACATAAATGTAAAGACAACAGCCAGCGACGACCGGGTATTGCTTGAGGTCCGGGATACAGGTGTGGGGATCAATGAAAAAGATTTAAGGCGGCTTTTTAATCCATTTTTTACAACAAAGATGGAGACCGGAACCGGATTGGGTCTCGCAACCAGCCGGCAGATCATTAAAATGCATGGCGGGGAGATACATGTAGAAAGTATAGAAGGCAAAGGTACAGTGTTTAAGATCAGGCTTCCCCATGCAAAAAAGGCTGAGGAACAAGACGTGCCAAGTTCAGATCGTACGCTTGATCAGAAACTGGTTATTCTGGTAATCGATGATATGAGATCAATGGCAGAACTGATAAGGGACGGACTGGTCGAATTTGGCCAGAGGGTTATTATCGCAAGATCAGGGAAGGAAGGGCTGGAACGTTACCAGGAAATCGATGTGGACCTGGTACTTTGCGATCTCAGCATGCCGGGGATGAGCGGATGGCAGGTTGGAAAAGAAATCAAAGAAATATGCTTAAAACAGAACAAACCGAAAACCCCGTTTATGATCCTTACCGGCTGGAGCGGCCAGGAAGAAGAAAGAGATAAAATTATTGAATCGGGTGTGGATGGTGTTGTTGAAAAACCGATCGATATGCCGAGGCTGCTGAAAAGAATATGCAGTATTGCCGGTGATTAATTAGAAAATGTTTCAAAAACCGCTCTAAATATCCAATCCTTTTTTTATTTTATCAAATAAAACCTGGTCCTTTGGGCCAGGTCAGAGATAAATGGCTCTGCCATAAGAAATAAATCAAAGTGACTAAAGTGAGCTAAAGTGCCTAAAGTTTCCACCGGCGCCAACTCCGTCACTAAAGCTTCCGCCTACGCCAAAGGCTTCGGCGAGACAAGATGGCGGTCAGGAGGCTATGGCGGACAAGTCAAAGCCGGGCCCTTTGGACCCGGATTTTTACTAATTACCAAATAGCCCAATAAAACAATTCAATCAATTAAACATCGGTATCCAGAGAGTAATATTTATGGAAATAACAGTTGTCGATCAATTAAATGAAGCGCAAGTTAAGAAACTCTACGAAATGTATCAGAACGAATGGTTTACGAAAGGAAGAGTATTAAAAGATATAAAAGAAATGCTTCTCCATACTGATTTTGTATTTGGTTTTTGTAAAAACGGAAGTAATGAGCTCATTGGGTTTGCCCGTGTGATATCTGACCATGTTTATAAAGCATTTGTATTTGATGTGATTGTCGATCAGGACTACCGTGAAAAAGGATTGGGCAAATTCATCGTTGATAATATACTTAATCATCCGACCCTTAAACATGTTTCCCACATAGAATGTTATTGTCCAGAAAAACTGGTTCCATTTTATCAGAAGTGGGATTTTAAACCCAGAACCTCACTGCTGCTCAGGCGGGAAATGTGATAGCGGATTAGTTGAGGGGTCGTAGAGTTTTTTATGAAGCAGCCGCTCCATGAATAATCCGTTCCGGAATCGTACAAACTCAAGCATAAGGGCTCGTAAAGAAAGAACAAATATCTATTTTAAACAATATATTAAGGGGTAATGTTATCACCGCGATTTAAAAACAGGGTCAGACAGCAGTTGTTCTTTCTTAACGATCCCTAATGCATTCAGACAGTGTACGATTTCAGAACGGATCATTCATTCCGCTCCATTTTCAGCTTTGCTTGAAAAACTCTCCGACCCCTCAATTCGTTATGAGTTAATAGCTTTTAGTTGAAGGAATTTTAAATTGAATATACGCTTTTAATTCATAACTCACAATTCATAATTCTTCCTTACAGGAGTTTTCAGAAGTAGTTTCAAAATTCTCGTTTTTGAGGATCTATAAAGTGGTTTCAAAACCTCCCCTCAGGTTCAAGTTCAAGGTGGAGCGAAGATTTCAACCACAGGCATATACTCATATGTCGAGGATTGAAATCTTCGTTCCAACGCCGAAATTGTACCTGCGGGGCTCCAGAAGTGGTTTTAAAATTTTCGATCAGGGCCAAGTCCAAGGCGGAGTGAAGTTTTTAACCGGAGGCATATATGCATATGTCGAGGATTAAAAACTTTGTTCCAACGCAGAAATTGGGCCTGAGAGGAAGTTTTAAAACTACTTCTATTCATACCAGGTCATAATCGAACTGGAATCCTCCCGATCGATTTTAAAGTCGTTTACCGGGGAGTTCTTGTCCGCGTAACCCAGCGCGATACCCAGCAGGACTTCTTTCCCGGCCGGCATGTCGAGCATGTCCGTGATTTCATCCGCATAAGACGTGATCAGGCCGATTGGACAGGTTGAAAGCCCCATTGCCTGCGCGGCAAGCAGAAGGTAAGAAACGCTCAGGCCGATATCAAGGTATCGCAGTTTTGGAAATATTCTGTCAATGGTCACGATAATGGCTATTGGCGCGCCATAAAAAGAACAGCTTCCCTGTTCAATAAATTGATTGAATTCTTCTCCTGTTTCTGCGATTTTGGGCTGCATGACCTTTAGTGCTTCCCGGCTCCGGCTTGAAAAATTTTCAGGTAATGGTTTTTCTGTTCCCGGTCCGCATGGGACACTGCGTTCTGAATGGACCCGTTTCAACCGGCGAACAAGACGGTCTTTTTCTGAACCATATGTGATTACATATTCCCACGGCTGCAGGTTGATTGCGGAAGGGGACTTTCCGGCATATTTAATAATATTTTCGATATCCGCGCGGGGAACAGGTTTATCAAGAAATGCCCTGATGCTTCTCCTTTGATCCATGGCTGAAAAAAGATCCATTTGTATCCTCCTGTATTGAAATCATTTCTATATATTTACATTTCATTTTTTAGGTGATTATTGGATTGGTTTGGAAATCAAGTATCATTAGATGACTGTTTTGTCCAATGTAATATGGACAATCCGGGTTCAAAACAGCCAGTTTTGAATATTTATGATGGTGGTCTCGTAAAAAGTCCGAATGAGACGGTTTCGTAAAGAGTTCAAATTCAAGGCGTGCAAATTTCGTAATTATGAAGCGTACTTATCGTACGTTGAATGATTGCGAAATGCAGCACAACGCAGAAGTTGGACTTTTTACGAAACCGTCAATGATGTCAGAACCATCGGGAGGCAGAGGGCTAACCCGCATTTCTGTCTTGACACAATCGTACGATAGACATAATTGTGAGGACGGGATTACATATTTTATTCTACTGACAGGGGGTAATATGGAAAGGGCAATGTTATGGTTCAAATGTGCAGCAATGCATGATCCGGTCCGCCCGGTATTAAAAAGGCCTGCTGCCCTGGGTTGGGAGGCCAAGCAAAGGCAGGTTGACCTGGTGATCGAGCGTCCTCTGAGAGGGGAAGAACTGCTTTATCGAATGAAGGGCTGGTTTACGGCTGATGTATACAAGACCGCTGAGATTATTAAGCAGTACGGTAAATTGAAGCTTTTGGATGAATATAATCTTACCATCGAAACAAAGGACATGACAGGAATTGAAAATCTGTCACGGCATTTAACTGAAGTCTTTGAAGAAGAAGTGTGGATCGAACATATGCCGAAAGCATTGCTGAAATGAGGTTTGAAACCGTTTTAGAACGCTGCAAAGTCCGCAATTCGGGGTTGTGGACGAAAGCCAGGGGTTAAGACTATCCGGTTTTATTAACAGTGTGAAAGGAGACATGAGAAAAAATGAGTAAATTAAAACTATTAATTGAATCAAGACCATTTTGTGTGTTTGAAACCACACCCATGGAGAGATTGAAAAACGATGAAGACCTGGAAGTAATAGATATGAGGGGTTCCGGGATTGAAGACCCGAAATTTATGGAAGCCATAAAAACCGCGGATGCCGTTATCAGCGGGAATGATCTGCAGATAAATGATGAACTCCTGGATAACGCGCCAAATTTAAAGGCCGTGGCAAAAATGGGGGCTGGAATTGATATGATTGATATTGATGCAGCGACCCGACATGATGTGCTTGTTTTTCATACACCGGGTGTAAACAATCAGGCTGTTGCTGACCATACTTTTGCGCTGATTCTTGGGGTTGCACGGAAAATCGTGTTCTGCGACCAGAGCCTCCGTGAAAAAAGATGGGAACACACCAAGATAATGGGTACCGAAATCTGGCAGAAAACCATGGGTCTTATGGGCCTGGGAGCCATTGGTCGATGCGTTGCAATGCGGGCAAAGGGTTTTCAAATGAAGATCGTGGCATATGATCCATACTGGCCGGAAGATTTTGCCAAAGAGCATGGCATTGAAAAGATGGAGATCAATGATCTGCTGAAGGTTTCTGATGTGATCAGCCTGCATCTGCCGCTTATGCCCGAAACACGGGGTATTATTAACAAAGAATCCTTTAAGCTGATGAAGCCGAACGTACTGTTGATCAATGCGGCAAGGGGAGGCGTTATTGATGAAGAAGATCTTTACGTTGCCCTGAAAAATAAGGTAATTGCCGGGGCCGGAATCGATGTTTTCGAACAGGAACCGCCAACCGATTCACCGCTGTTGGAACTGGATAACGTTTTATTGTCGCCGCATACGGCAGCCTTCACCCATGATGCCATGAACAACATGAATGTCGGGGTTGTCGACCAATTGTATGAACTCCGTAAGGGGAATTGCCCGGAATTTTCAGTGAATCCGGATGTGTTTAACCGGATAAAACTATAGACAGGTTGTTAGAAATGATTTTACCGTAGGGGCGGAATCCGCCCCTTTTTATTGTTACTGTAAAACCTTGTTTTGAAACTACACCTGTGAATTTTAAAAGAGAGGTTGTCTTTCCGGCGAAGGCCGGAATCCAGGAAGAATCGGTGGGTCATCAGCCAGAAGTATAAAATTTAGAATTCAAATTAGAAACGATAATGGAAACCGAAATTGATTGAGAGTGTCACTTTGCATCGCTTTTCGTTTCTTTAAGCCGGCCCAATAAATCAAAATGCGGAAATACTTTTCGCGCGATATAAAAAGATAAAACCATCGCCAGGATTGTGGGTAGAAGATCAAAAAGTAGAACCAATGAGGTATTGAGTACAGCATTTTCTCTGAAGTGATTTGATTCAGTTATTAAAGTATATAAATTAAAAACAATAGCCGCCCCGAACAAACCGAGGATCAAACCGAGGATATTGTATAAATCCCCCCTAAAGATCCGGATGTTTATGGCGAAAAAAATAAAAACAATTATTGTGATTAAGACCGGCAGTAAATTAATGGCTAAAAAGTCATTAAAGAAAAGAAAAACAAAAACTTTTAAAAAGGGAAAATATATTAACAGAGAAAACAAAAGTATGTTTAGTTTTCTGTATTTTATCCTGATATCCGGATCTGGAGCCGCGGCCATGTATTTTTGAAAGGCCGGCATTGATTCCGGCATTAGTTTTTCCTTAAATTCATCAACAATTTCCTGCCTGGATAATCCATCATCAAGTCTCCGGTTAATTTTTTTTATTACTTCAATTCCTCTCATAGTATTTTACTTTCTTAGAACCTTTCCTATTCAAGTCCGGCGATAGAATCGACTAACGTATCCTTTTGCTGTTGATAAGCCGCCAGCCTGTCCTTTTGTTTTTGAATGATTTCGGATGGTGCTTTGTTTACGAAATTTTCGTTTCCCAGTTTTTTCTCACAGATACCAATTTCTTTATCAATCCGTTTGAGTTCAGCTTCCAGGCGTTTTTTTTCTTCCTGGGTATCTACCATATCATGCACAAAAATCTGAAGGTTATCGATGACTAAAGACGCTGAGCCCTGGGGTTGTACAGCATCAGGATCAATAATCAGCTGTGAAATATTTGCCATGTGCTTGACCACATGCGCCCGTTCTTTTATCTCTTCTGTGTTTTCTTTTGGAGGTTTTAATGTCACATCGACCGGTGTTTTGGAGGGGATACCCTTTGAAGCCCGCACGTCCCTTACACCTGTGGTTACTGTCTGGAGCGCGGCAAACACTTTTAAGAGAACCGGATCATCAAAATCTTTTACAGGCCGGGGCCAGGGGGCGTTCAAGAGCATCTCTGAAGCATCTTCTGCAGGCGAAAAACCGGGTAAACCGCGCCTGGGTGCCTGGGCAGCCAACTGCGGGTAAATAAACTCAGTGATAAACGGTATAAATGGATGCAAAAGCCGAAGTGTCTGATCCAGTGCATACGCCAAAACCTGTTTTGCCGTATCAGCTGTGGCACTATCTTGATTCAGAAGGCGCGGCTTGATCAGTTCAAGATACCAGTCACAAAGTTCGCTCCACATAAAATCCCGTACCGCATTGACGGCAATTGACGGATTATATTCAGACAATCCCTTATTAACGGAGCGGATGGCTTTGTTTAATGCGGCCAGAATCCAGCGGTCTTCGAGTCCCAGCATATCCATGGACAACTCTTTATATGGCACATCCTGCAGGTTCCCCAGAGCGAATCTTGCAGTATTCCAAAGCTTATTGCAGAATCTTGCGCCATCCATAAATCGTTCACTGATCAGTTTGGCGGCGGGAACTTCCGGAATGGTACCCAGCACATCAAACTCGGAATGACAGCTCGCGCACATATATGTGAATATACTGCTGCCGTGTTTTAGTTTGGCAAGGTCATTATTTTTTTCGCATGATGGGCAAACCGCGGTCACCGGCAGCCGGATGTCCTGGTTGCCGGTCTGCATTTCACATAGGACATACCGCATGGCGTCTGTACCGTATGTTGCGATGATATCAACAGGGTCGATGCCATTACCCTTGGTTTTGGACATTTTTACACCTTTGCCGTCCTGGATATTGGCATGGACAAAAACATCACAAAACGGGATATCTCCAAGGTTGTAAAGGCCGGTGATGACCATGCGTGCCACCCAGAGGGTGATTATATCCCTTGCTGTCACCAGACAGGAACCGGGGTAATAGGTTGACAGTGTGTCGGCGCGGTCACCCTGAGCACTCATGGATGCCCCGCCTTCAGAATCGGCAGTGGACGGGTCCGGCCAGCCCAGTGTGGAATGCGGCCAGAGCGCAGAGGAGAACCAGGTGTCGAGTACATCAGGATCCTGTTCATACCCCAGACTGTCAAGAAATTTCATACCATCCGCATCATCTTCTAAAAGACAGATATCGATTCGCCAGTCATTTTCAAGGTCGGTATCAGGCCTTGGCAAATCATTTTTATCCTCAATCAAAAAGGATAGACCTTCCTCTTTTCTAACCAGCCGTACGCTTGATTTTTCCGGCCATAGACTACTGATATTATTCTTTAATACATCTTTGAGCTCCGACTCAGCCTGAGATCCGATGATCTCTTTTGACCATACAGGAATACGGTGCCCCCACCAAAGCTGGCGGGAAATGGGCCAATCCCTTTTTTCTGCCAGCCATTCCAGGTAGGTTTTTTTAAACCGTTCAGGGTGGAATTTAACACGATTGTCGTTCGCGGCATCGATTGCGGCCTGGACCAGTCCCTTGGCTTTATGCTCTTTTGGAGTATTCCGGCCCATGACAATACCATCTTCCACATCACCCATATAAACAAACCATTGATCTGAAAGGTACGGCTCAACGGGTGTTTTTGACCGGTCAGAATGGCCGATCTCGATTTCCCGGTCCTCTATTTTAAAAATAAGGCCCTGTTTTTCCAGATCTGAAATTACGTTATCCCTGACCACAAATCGATCCTTACCCTGGTAAGGGCCGGCATTTTGATTGAGCGTGCCGTCTAAATTAAGAACGTTTATAATATCAATGCTGTCCTGGTGTCTGGTCCACACATCGTAATCATTAGGATCATGCGCGGGTGTGATCTTGACGCAGCCGGACCCTTTACCCGGCTGGGCCCATTCGTCCAAAATCAGGGGCATGGACCGGTTCAGTAAAGGCAGCATGACCTTGCGGCCGTCGTTTGCCATGTCCCGAAGGTGTTCCAGCTCTTTGAGCTTGTTTTTTTGCCTGTCGTAGAGCGCTTCGATTTCAGCTTCGATCCCTGGCCGATCTTTTTGAGCGGCTTTTTTTAACTGGATATTCAGTTTTTCAATTTCGGCCTTCAGGGCTTCTTTGGGGCTGGGATGTACTGCCACGGCTGTATCACCCAGCATGGTTTCAGGCCGTGTGGTAGCCACAATAACGTATTCAGGATCTCCGGGTTTGGGATCGATCACAGGATATTTAAAATACCAGAAATGCCCCTGAACGGTTTCATGGTAAACCTCATCATCGGAAATGCTTGTCTGGAGAAAGGGGTCCCAGTTGATCAGCCGCTTTCCCCTGAAAATCAAACCGTCTTTAAACATACTCATGAATGTATGGCGTACGGCGCGGGAGCATACTTTATCCATTGTAAAACGCTGTCTGTCCCAATCCGCTGAACAGCCCATACGCTGCTGCTGTGAGACAATTCTGGCCTGGTATTGATCTTTCCACTCCCATATTTTTTTAATCAAACCCTTACGGCCCACATCATACCGTGTGAGGCCTTCCAATTCCTTCAGACGTTTTTCAACCACAGCCTGGGTGGCAATACCGGCATGATCCGTACCGGGCATCCATAAGGTGTTTTCACCCATCATCCGGTGCCACCGGATCAGAAGATCCTGCATTACATTATCCATTGCATGACCCATATGCAGTGCCCCGGTCACGTTGGGCAGGGGCATCATGATGACGTAGTGTTTGTCGCGGTCATCCGGTACTGCGTGAAATCCTTTTGCTTTTGACCATTTCTCAAAAATTTCCGACTCAATTTTATCGGGCTCATATGCTTTGGATAATGTAAAAAAATCGTCCACGATTATCGTTCCTCCTGTAATTCATGGGGGTTATTTTTTTTAAAGGGTGAGTATAGGTATCTTCTTCGAAAGTGTCAATAATCAGTATGATTGTGGGTGTAATTAAAAACAATGGGTTAATAAATAACAACTGGAACGGTGGATTCCGGATCACGCCCGAAATGACACCAAGGACCATGTCATACCGGACCCCGATCCGGTATCCATAAAAAATGGATTTAATCCTTATCCTTCGTTACTCTCCGATAATGGTCTGCTTTCGGGTGTTTTGATGAAAAATAATAATCGAATGTTTTAGTGCTTAATGGTGGTGCATTTCTGCGGGATATACTTATAAAAGCTGGATCCTCTCTAAGTTGATTATATGCAGCTAATTTGTGGTGTCCATCAATAACAAATTCGCACCGTCCATTTGATGCCGTTGCTGTAATCGCAATGGGACAATGATCCGCTTTGATCCTGGCAATATAATAATTTACTCGAACCGGGTTTAAATGTTCAAGGGACTGAGTAAAAACCAGATTAAATTCAGATGGATAAAATTGATCAAATGATTTTTCGAAATCCCAATCGCTATTGTATTCAATGTATTCGCAATCAGCGCAATGATCACGATAGATCAAGTCGTATTGTCCGGGAACAAACAATTCAAGAACTGGAAATATTTGAGATGAGATACTATGATTGGAGCGAAAACCCCCGTCTAAGATATATCTAAGTGATTCAAGGGACTCTTCAACATTTGTCATGCCCGATCTAACCAAATATCGAGCAACGCTTCCCTCATAATCCGGCCAGCTCATTACGATGGGAGAACCATCAACACACATCAGTGAAGCAAAGCCACCACCAAGGACTTCAATAAATCCAATTCCTTCATTCAACTTATATATTTCAGCTATTTCTTTTTTCATTTCATATGAATAAAAGTAAAAGGGACAGGAGCACTATCCCTTTATTTAAATGTTCAATTTCGCCTTCGGCTGTTTCATTTCTATCATATACTCCAAAATTATCAACTCTATTGTTGTTATTATGGTGTTTCGTATTCCGGTAATTGATAAACTTCGACAACTATCCGATGAAAATGGTGTCTTACCTTCACAACTATAGCTGGTATGGCTGCTGGCTCAGGATGATTCAATTGTACCAATACCTGTAATGAAACAAAGAAAATATATCAGCGAAAATCTTGCTGCCGCGGAACTGTCAGTGACCGATGAAGTCATTCAGGAACTCAACAATATTAATATAGATGTTTATGGTGATCGCCATAACACATGTAATCTGCAAAGTCATTCCAGTTCCATTTTAAAAATTGCTCCTTGAATGATGGGTGTTATAAACGCGCATTGTTTTACTGTAAGATATCCACCCGGTAATCTTTCATTGTTTTTCCTATGGTTTTTGGCATGTTCTTCTGACCAGAAGAAGACAGATTGCTTTCAGAATGCATCAATGATACTCGGATCCGAAAGCAATGCAAAATCAACATCCGGTATAAAGACAAGGGGCCGGGCTCCAGAACCATGGACTTTAACATTTAATTGGCTGTCAATATCAATTGACATGCTTTTTGAACAGCAGGCACAAGTGGTTTCAATCCTGACGTTCAAGGTTTCTTTTCTTAACCACCCTTGCACGAAGGGCAACGCAAATGCGTCTATCGCTCAGGCAGCATAGATTTTTTCACCGGTTGGGAAATAGGCTTTATGGGCTGTTTTTTCTACTGTTACAGGATAGGCCCAGGCCACATTCCCATTTGTGTCCCGGAAAAGAAAAAATTTGTTCTTTTCAAGTTCATCAATGATGTTTGAAACACGTTTAAGGTCAAGATCAAGATCATTTGCTATTCTGCCCAAAGATAAGGGTCTATCGGATTCAGGCAGCGTTCTGACAACAAAATTGCGGACCCTGTGATGGTCCGCAGTCATAAACTTAACTTTGGACGCCGCCCTTTTGGCCATCTGATCGATTTTTCTTTTCCATAAAAATGGCGGAACCGGCATCAGATATTTCCATATGCCTTTGAGAAGTGTGTTATCCATTTCCTACTCCTTTCCTTTTTAAACAGCTACAAAGATCAGGCCAGCCCGAAATCAATGCGCTATCCGGTTCAACCGTATTTTGATGATTCATGTCTATGAATACATTGGTAATTCCGGCTTCAAGGATCAAGATGTTGTTTAAAAATATACTCTGACCCATTGTAAAGCTGACATGCTCGGCTTTTTCCAGGTATGTTTTAATTTGAATGTTATCACCGGCTTTAGCACTGCGTTTATATTTGACTGAAACGCCGGCCACAACGTGAATAATTCCCGTTTGGTGAAACAGGTTGATCAAATTATTGCTTTCCATGTATACCCATCGTGCTTCTTCTAAAAACTCAATGTACCGTGCATGATTTACATGTCCAAAATGATCAATATGATAGCCTCTGATTTTAATGAATGTATCTGTTTCCAGCGCTTTATCTCCTTTTTCCGATTTGTTGGTCATGTATAAAATACGGCTAAAAGAGAAGTAAGTATTGATGTATGACGAAAGATAATTGATCAATGGCGTTGAAGTGTCAGCTAACTTTGATGGTTTCGTAAAAAGTCCGAATTAGACGGTTTCGTAAAAAGTTCAAATTCAAGGCGTGCAAATTTCGTAATCATGAAGCGTACTTATAGTACGTTGAATGATTGCGAAATGCAGCACAACGCAGAAGTTGGACTTT
>JAUVGT010000104.1 GCA_030593645.1 Deltaproteobacteria bacterium | reverse complement strand
ATCCAGTCCTGATTTGATTGAATCATACAGATAGGTTTGGTGAGATATTCGTTTGCTGAAGCTGTCTTTAAAAAACTCCCTGAGCTGATCCGGATCGCTGGATGGGAATGTTTTAGTCCTGAGGTTTTTTTTGGTCAACTTTGTTTTTTTCGTTTCATCAAAAGTCACCGCGACGATATAATCTATCGGCCTGACAATAGCAATAAAAGCATCAAGTGCTTTCAGCATGGCAGATGTGGCTTTTCTTGTTTTCATGGAAAGGGAATTGTCGATCACAAGAACAACATTCAATGGAATTTCCTTGTTGCTTTCCATTGTTTCTACAGAAATAATTTTTGTTTTCTTTACGCCATCCGTGATCGTAAAGTCATTTTTTGTAAGATTTCGTATCGGTTTTCCATCTCTATCAAGAGCTGAAACAAGTATTTTATTTTCTTCCAGATCGATGTAAGTGAGTGTGTTTACATTGTGCTTTTTATTCACATTAATCTGTTTTTTCTCTTCTGCCCAAATGGATTGGGAAAGTGAGAATATGAAACTTAGTGTTATAATACTGATAATCTTTTTCATTTTTTTCCCTCGTTTGAAATAATGTTAAATTAAAGATAGATGTATTTGAAAGGCGCCGCTTAACGTTGAGGATCAGCCGAATGAAGGTGTGATTGTTCGATGGATTTTATCCTTTCCTTACATAACTATCATTAATTAAAGATGAATAAAATTCTATTCCATTTTTTGGAATAAACCTAACAAAAAGGGTTTTTGGGGTCAAGTGAATTATAAAAAATGATTAATGATATGGGGGAAAACGCTTGGGCAAGGGGCCTGGGTAGTAAATAAGGGCCTGGGTGTATGATTTAGTACCCATACATTATAAAATAATAGACGATATTCTAAACATAACATTTAAAAAATCAATTCGATACACTCTGCCCATAGGGTTCGCGCTAAAATAAATTCACAAATTTTAAGGGTCGAGGCGCTCAGTCGGCAAGGCGCAAAAGCGCAGAAATATCAAGCATATTTCGAGCTTTTGCAACGTAGCCGAATGAGATGATTCGACTCTTAAAATGTGAAGTTATTTTTGCGCGAGCCCTTAGACCGGGAAGCGAAAAATTCTATCGATCCCCGGTCTGTGAGTGTGTATGTTGTTTTACTACTGTGTAACTTTATATTCAATAGATATGGTAACGGTTCTATTTAACGCTCGGCCTTCCGGAGTCCCGTTATTATACAATGGGTTCGCAAGCCCTTCACCTTTGTATTGAATACGATCTGCATTTAATGCACCATTTGAAACGATCCTGTCATATACCGATTTTGCTCTTCTCTGGGATAATGCCAGATTATATTTTTTCGATCCAATTGAATCCGTATGACCGGTAATGTTTACTTCCGCTGATGGGAATTTATTCACTCTTTTAATAATTCGATCCACAATAACCTGATTGTTTCCCTTAACTTCATCACTATTAAAATCAAACAGTATCAACGCGTATCTTTCAATAATACTGTATCCACTTTTTGAAGCAAGAATTTCTTCCCGTTTTAGATTTATAACGCGGGTTGATGCGGGATCCGGTGAGAAAGTATTGCCATTTTTATCGACAATTTTCAATTCGGAATTAATAGTGCTGAAAGTTGCGAGCTTTTTCAGGTCCGCTTTTTCTATGGAATATTTATAATTACTCTTCAGCTTTCCCTTTCCTTCAAATGTTTTCAACAGGCTATTATCACCTTTAACGCTGATGCTCCAACTTTTAATTCCATAATCAGATTTTACTGTCGGGGTAATGATTAACGCATCTGTTTTGCATGATTCTGATGTATACGTACTGTTAACGGTCGTAAGAATCCCTGGTGTATCGGAAGAAATTTCCGCCCGCTGATTTTCGATTCGGCCCTGCTTTATTCTACCGGATGATGGAACCGCGGGGAGATTCCTATTTTCGAGTATCATTCTGGAAGGATCGATTCCCCAGATGTATTTGATGTATGATTGAACGGCAGACGCTCTTTCCTGGGAAAGTGTCAGATTTTTACGTTCTTTTCCCCGGTTGGAATTACATCCGGTTATGGTAATTTTTGCGTCCGGATTTTCCTTTAATCTTTTTCCGATTATATTTAATGTGTTGTAATATTTATCGGTGGTCCCCCGTAGATCTTTTTCAGAAAAAGATTCTGTATCCTGCTGGCTGGAGAATTTTTTATATTTTGCCGAGATTATGCTTTTTCCATAATCAAAATATACATAATTAAGAAGAGGTGAACTGTCTATAACTGTAACTTCTTCGATGGTCACAGTATCGGGTTTCATTTCAATAGATCCTTCCGGGGCTTTTAAAAATCGGTATTTTACAAGATATCTATAGAGGAGGATATTTGAAAATGATTGAAATATCGGCAGTATTTCTTCCGCGGAACCGGCTTTCCAGATCTGCCCGCCGGTTTGTTCTGATAAATTGCTGAAAAATGGATCCTTTTGGGTACCCGGCATATAGTCAATGGTGTAGATCTGAATATTGTTTACCTGTTTTACAGTGTCTACGATTTCTTGTTGATTGTATTTACTGGCATTGTCTTCACCATCGGTAAATATGACAATAATTTTATTTTCAAGTTGGGGCAAATCTTTCGCAATACTTAAACCGGTAAACACTGAGTCATATAAATACGTCTGATTGGATAATCGTTTTTTGAAACTGTTTTTAAAAAACGTTTTAAGTTCTTTGGGGTTATTGGAGAAGGCTTTTTTTACCCTGAGGTTTTTCTTGGTGAAAGGTATTCCGGGTGATATTCCTGTTTCATCAAACGTAACCGCGTCAACATAATCTTTTGGCCGCATGATTTTATAAAATTCAGTTAATGCCGCCAGCAGCGGTTTAATCGCTTTTCTCTTACTCATGGAAAGAGAATTGTCAACCACGAGAATAATATTTAATGGAACCTCCTTGCTGCTTTCCATGGTCTCAACGGAAACAATTTCAGTTTTTCTTGATCCGCTGACTATTGTAAAATCATCTTTCGTGAGGCCGCGAATCGGTTTTCCGTTTTCATCATACGCGGAAACAATGACCTTATTTTCCTCGAGAGAAAAATGGGACAACTTGTTTACCGGGCGTTTTGTAGTAATTTTAAGTTCACCGCTCTCATCGGCAAAACTCAGTTGAAAAAACGAAATCATGAGTACAGATGTTAAAATTCCAATAAATTTTTTCATTTTTTTCCTCTTTTTTTCGGTTGTTGAAGAATCAGATCTGGTTCGAATGTACGAATTCATTCAAAAAACAAGATTTACAGATACGTTTTAATATTTTCAGGTTTCACAATACTAATGATATTAAAGATACACTCGCTCTTGCTTTTTGGCCTGATAAACTATAAAAATCCGATGGCGGGAAGTTTAAAGAGGGCGGCTCCGGTGATGAAAACAATGCCTATAATTTTTTACACAGGCAGTCAAATCACAACCGCCCATCAATGATCCCGCTGACGGGGTTGAGCTGGATCTGTCTTGTATTAAAATCTAACAAAAAGGCTGTTTGGGGTCAAGGGATTTGTAAATATTGGGAAAAATGATTTGAAATATGTTTTGTATCACACATTCCGATGGTTAATTTTGACGGTTTCGTAAAAAGTCCAACTTCTGCGTTATGCTGCATTTTGCAATGATTCAACGCCCCGGTTAAATAAAAAATACAGATTTAACAGGGCAGGTCCGATAAGTACGCTTCATCATTACAAAATTTGCACGCCTTGAATTTGAACTCTTTACGAAACCGTCTAATTCGGACTTTTTACGAAACCATCAATTTTAATGAATTAGTGCAACTAAAACCAGTTTCAAAAAAGGGGAGCGCTATGACGACTCACACTGTTCGATTCCTTCCATATAAACAGGAAATAAAGGTAAATGACGGTGAAACCATCATCCGGGCAGCCATGGAATCCGGAATACATATTAATGCCTCATGCGGCGGTGAGGGCGTATGCGGGAAGTGCCGGGTTATTATTGAAGATGGAAATGTTGAAGAAGAAATCACTGAAAAATTAACCCGTGAGGATCTGGAAAAAGGATATCGCCTGGCCTGTAAAGCGGTCGTTCGAGGGGATGTAACCGTTCGGATACCCGTGGAATCCAAGGTCGATGCCAGTGTTTTGAACATGCAGCGTTTTTCCAGACAGACAGCCCGGATTATCCAGCCGGATTTTGAAGATTTAAAGGAGCAGGGGCTTTTTATGCCGCCCGTGGAAAAAAAATACCTGGAACTCCCCGAACCGAGTGCCCAGAATAACCTGCCGGACACAGCCAGACTCGTCAATTTTCTCGCGCTCAATCATGATGAGCATCGATTGGTTGTGAGCCTGCCGGTTATACGGAAGCTTCCGGATATCATAAGAAAGGAAAATTTTAAAGTCACTGTAACCATCATCCGCCCTGTTCAAAAAGACAGGAAATCTTACATTATTCAGATTGAACCGGGAGATACCACCAATCAGAATTACGCAATTGCAATCGATATCGGGACGACTACGATATACGGGCAGTTGATCGACCTGATTACCGGAGATGTCCGGGGTGAAACAGTCGAATTTAACGGTCAGATCAGCTATGGTGAGGATGTTATTACACGGATCGTGTACGCTGAAAAACCAGGCGGTCTGGAAAAATTGCACAAAGTGGTGGTGGATACAATAAACCGGGTCATCCGGAAGATTATTAAACAGGCCGGGGTTAAAAAAGAGCAGGTTTCATCTCTGACCGTTGCAGGAAATACGACCATGACGCAGCTGTTTTTGAAGGTAAATCCGAAATATATCCGTCGCTCGCCCTATGTTCCCGCCGCAACGATCTACCCGCCGATCAGGGCAGTCGGCCTGGGTCTCGATTTGGGAAAACGGGTGGAGGTGCTTGTTTATCCCCAGATTTCCAGTTATGTGGGGGGGGACATCGTGGCCGGTGTAATGGGAACAGGAATGTACCGGAATGAAGAACTCACTCTCTTTATGGATATTGGTACAAACGCCGAGATTGTAATCGGTAACAAAGACTGGCTGGCCTGCGCGGCTTGTTCGGCGGGTCCCGCATTTGAAGGCGGCGGGATTCAGTTTGGAATGCGCGCGTCCAAAGGAGCAGTTGAAGATTTTTCCATTAATCCACGGACATTTGAACCGATGAATATTACAATCGGTAATACCAGGGCAAAGGGAATATGCGGTTCCGGTTTGATTATTATGGTGGCCACCATGTTTGAGCTGGGTATTATTGACAACCAGGGAAAATTTAATCGTGACCTTGATACGAAGCGTATTCGTGAAACAAACGGTATCTGGGAATATGTTGTTGCCTGGGAAGAAGATAACGGTATAGACAGGGATATCGTACTGAACGAAATTGACATTGAGAATCTGATCAGGGCTAAAGGTGCCATATACAGCGGCTGCCAGACACTTCTTGAGGAGGTAGGGATGGATATTCAGATGGTTGAGCGGATTATCCTTGCCGGAGGGTTCGGGAGTTATGTGGATTTAAAAAAGGCAATGACCATCGGATTACTTCCGGAGATGGATACGGATAAAATTACGTTTATCGGAAACAGTTCCCTGATGGGCGCGAAGATGAGCGCGCTTACAAACCGGATCCGATCGGATGTGGTGGAAGTCACCCGGAAAATGACCAATTTTGAGCTGTCAGAAACCCCGTCTTATATGGATTATTATATGGCTTCACTCTTTTTGCCCCACACAGATATGAACAAGTTCCCAAAACTCAAAGCACGCCTGGAGCAGCGCAGGGCTGAAGGATGATTGAAATACAAAATTTATCGGAATTCGGGGTCGGTATCGCAATCGTCTTTTCGATCATTTCGAGCAGACCCCGGTTAAATGCATATGCGTATTTAACCGGGCAAGCACACAGGTGGAGACTTCACAAGGCTACGCCCGCAAAAGCCTTCCCTTACGATTCATCTATTCCCATGAATCCAAAATATACGTCAGTACAACCACAAGAGTTAGCCTTTTAGATAGTATTAAAAATTGACGGTTTCGTAAAAAGTCCAACTTCTGCGTTGTGCTGCATTTCGCAATCATTCAACGTACTATAAGTACGCTTCATGATTACAAAATTTGCACGCCTTGAATTTGAACCTTTTACGAAATCGTCTAATTCGGACTTTTTACGAGACCATCAAAATTGCAAAAAGACGATACCGATACCGACCCCGAATTCCGATGGGTGGTATGCTGAATTCCTTCTATCCGGCATAAGTGTGATATGATCAGTAGATGTGTCGTTATCCCGGCCTCGGAGGCCGGAATCCAGGAGACATTAGTAAAAAAAAACGGCCCTTGGCGGGCCGTTAATCATTTAGAACATCTATGTTGATTTTGTCGTTGAATCTTACTGGGAATACAGTATTTCGAGAAATTCTTCGGTGAGTTCGACTTCCATTTCCACTTCAACACTGCCGTCCGGGTTATACCGTTTATTCACCATTCGGGCACCCTGAAGGGTTGAATTGATCTGAATCCGGATATTGTCATCCTGGGTCATCATGTCCTTGATGGTCGTGTCCGAGGATACGTTTACTCCCTGTATCTGCTGTATCAGGTTGCGCATGGCATCACCCTTGGCAGCCCTCAAGGCCAGGATTTTTGCCCGGGTCGGGTTCGGATCGTTGGGATTTGGGATACCCATGCCTTCGGCACGGAAAATTTTTGTCTTAACCCTTCGTTTGTTCAAATGCGGAATATCCGTATTGTACAGAGCGGTCAGCCTGCTGCTGCGGTTGACCTCAACATCCACGGAAACCATCAAATCGCCACGTGTGACACCAATGACTTTGGCATTGATATAAAATGCGTCGTTTAATTCCGAAATAGTACCGGAAATAATAGCCTGCGCTCCAACCAGTTTTCCAAATTCCATGGTCGATTTTTCATCCACAAATGAAGAAACCTGGAAACGCTGCTCATCAATCACTTTTTCAATCAGGGCCCGCTCCAAAACTGAAAACTGCCTTGAACGGGAAAAGTAAGGGGTCAGCTTATCAGACAGGTATCGTCCCAGTTTTGTAATTTTTTCTTCAACTGTAATAAAATCGGTAATGGCGATAACCATGGGCTTGCCGGAGGAACTTCTGGCACCTCCCATATTACTTGAATCCTGTGTTGAATAATCTTCACTTGATTTGACTGTGACCTGATCACTTGATTTGCCCTCGCTCTTATCGATTTCACGATCGAGTTCATCCATCGCGTCCTGAGCGTTTTTTCGTGTTCTTTCTTCCGCGGTCATGGGTGGCTTTTTAGAGACAGATGAGCTCTGACTCTTAAATTTACGGGCTTTACGGGGGTCATTTAATGATTCACTGATCGCAACTCCCAGGTATTCAATAGCATCTTCAAGAGACGCGAATCTTGGTGTTCGTTTCTTAACCTTGGTTCCGTCTTCGGTATAGTCAGGGGCTGTCTTTTTTACAGATGTTTTATCTCCGGCACAGGCAATAAAGCCTATGACCAGGAAAAATACAGCGATGATTTTTAATAGTTTCAATGTTGTCTCCTTTCTCTATTGTCCCATCAGCACTCTTTTTATCTCCTTTACAGTCGCATCGGATGCATTGGAAGATATTTTCTGCAGTGCGCGGCGACCGGCGTCATCCCTTGATTGGCCCGCGCCTTTTAGTGATATATCGACATTGCCGATTTCCGTATTTGATTTTAAATCGATGATTCTAACAACGGCTCGGGCCTTGGAAAAAATGAGTGACCCGCTTCCGCCCATTGAAGTTGATTTTACTTCACCCACAATGGCGATATCGGCAATTGAGGCCATTTTCATTACGCTTTTTCTTAAAGTCGGTCCTCCGGCGAAATCATAGTCGTTTAACATGTATTCCCTGGGGATCTGCTTCAGGATATTCAGTTTTGCCCGGCTCAGGGCTTGACTGATCTTATTTGCAAGATATGTTTCTGTCTGTTTGAGACCCATATTGTACTCGTTAATCAGGATCGCGATCCTGATATCTTCAACAGCCGGAAGCAAATAAGTAAACTGAGCGTAAGCCGGCGGGATAGCACTTGAGAGTTCTTTCAGTAATTTTGGGTCAGACGGATAAAAGTTGATATAAGCGCGAATCTTATTTATTTTTTCCCCGGTTGGTCCGAGGTTGCTGACAGTTGTGGAAGCGATGCCATCCCTGCCGGTTCGTGCCTGCCGGTCGATGTTGGCGGTGCCTTTGAGGAGCCCGAACATAACCCTGACAGAAGGGGCGGGGATTTGGTTGTAATATACCTTTACGATCATCGGTTCAGGGAGATTCCCTCCGATAATACCTTCCTGGTTGTCACCCTGTAATTTTTCAATAGAAAAACGAGACAGCAGAGCGGTAAAATCCGTTTGTAATTCGGATAAGGATTGAGAAATGCCCCTGTGCATCATGCGGGGCGCGATGATACTCAGATATTGGTTCCGGCGAAGCGCGTGAAGGAGTTTTTTTAAGGCCAGACCATATGCCGCGACAGATCGGTGAATTTTTTCGATAGTGTCAAGGTGTTTTTTCGCTTCACTCATCAGCGCCTGAGCGCTTGATTCGAGAGTAACGATCTCCTCTGAGATCATTCTACCCTGCGCGGATCTGTCCAGAAGAGCCAGGGAGTAAAGCTGTTTCTTTTTTTTATCATAATACCGATTTTCTATCCTGACACCTTCGACCTTCAGGTCGACAAACGCGGCTGTCTTTTGCCAGACATCATACTGGCTGACAGTTCCTTTACCGCTCACGGAGGATTCACCCTCATAACTCTGGGTGAGCTGTCTTATTTTTACCTTGATTTGCTTGGCAACCTGGGTAATTGCTTTTGAATCCGCTTCGGCCTGGGCAGCAGCGGTATCTCCAAGAATAACTTCCCCGCTGCCGACACCTGTGATGTAGAAATCAGGCGGATATTTCTTTATGCCGCCTGTATCGACCCATGAAGGCTGATTTGATTGGGCTGATGCATTCTGGAATGAAGCAAGTAAAAGCACAGAAAATAAAATGATACAGAAAGAAACCTTTTTCATATGTGACCCCTTTTGGTTTTGTACATTCAATCGATTAAACAGGGGAGTGCTTTAGTAAATGGCGGAGTTCGGTCATGCAAACGATTTGGAAAAAGATATGCCGAAAACCGGCAATTGAATCCATGGTTCCATCCAGGGATGTTAGATTCCGCTGAATTTACCTTGAAGCGGTTTACTACCTACCTTCTGATAAAACCCGCCGTGCCGACAATTACTTCCGGCACGGCGGGTCGTAAGTATAATTAATTGTTCTTATTCCTTGTTTTCCAGATCTTCGAGTTCACCATGCATTCTTTCTGCATTATCCCTGACATAATCACGAACTTTTTTGTCCAGTTCCTTGTGTTTATCAAGGGCTTCTTTGAAAGAGAACATGTCGAGTTCGCACAGGGCGTACATGGTACCGTCCGCAGGATCCATCCATCGATCAACAATGGTTGCACCGTGAAGTGTTGCTTTTGTGAAAGATTTTAAAGCTGTTTCCACGTGCTGTTCTTCGGAAGATTCTGACAAATCACCCGCTGTGGTTGAAGCCATGTAATCCTTGCTCAGGCTTGCCACATAGATTTCCATTGTTTTTGCGATTTCAGCCCTGGCTCGGTTATCCGCGGTTTGACGCAAAAGAGCTTTGTTTTTGATACCTGATGCTGCGCCGACGCCATAAAAAACCTTACCTTTTTCAATGTCAAACGCACCGCTTCCCTTCATGACCCACTGCGGTCCTGATGCGGCCGTATCTGCTGTCGGGGTGGTTGCTTTGGGTTCGGGGGTTGATTCACAACTTACCATCAGCATGATACTCATCATAAAAATTACACTTAATACCACTAAATTTTTTGCTTTCATTTTTTTCCTCCTTATTTCTTTTTCTTTTTATAATCTATGATTCTACTTCTCATGTCGTCCATCATATCTTCCATTTCCTGCATATCCCGGAGCAGTTGGCTCATCCGGTAAGGTCTTTTCTTTGTTAGGATTTTCACTTGTCCGGGTTTCGGTGTAACGTTTTTTTCCGGGGGTTTTACCTCCGTGGTTTCCAGTTTTTTCTCGGGTTTTACCGGTTCTTCCACGGTTTTTTCAGGTTTTACGGGCTGTTCAACAACCTCCTTTGTTGGCTTTGCGGGAGGCGGTTCCGTTTTAACCGGTTTTTCCACAGTCGGTGCTGCCTTTTCAGGTTCCGGTATAACGGGTTTTACGGGACTATCTACTTTTGAGGCGACAGCACGGGCAACCGAAAAACGGTAACCCAGACTGTTCAGCCAATTCAGGGCAACGGATGACATAATAGAGTAGTTAACATCTGTTATTGTCAGACCGTCTGCCGCCTTCCTGGCGATCATGGAGTTAATCCCAACCATCACGCCATTTTCGTCTAAAAGGGGTCCTCCGGAATTGCCCCTGTTAATGCTCGCATCAGTTTGAAACAGATGTTTTCCGGACACTCCGCCGAAATCCATGCGGTATGCACTGATCACACCGGTTGTCAGACTCCACAGACCACCCTGCTCAGGATGTCCGATCGCATAAACCTGGTCGCCGATAGCCACATTCTTTGATTCCGCAAATCCCACTGTGGGAAGAGAGAAATCAACATTTGTTATCTTTAAAAGGGCAAGATCCAGCCGCAAATCATATGCCAGCATTTTTCCTTTGTAACGGTTTTTCAGATCTTTTTTATGATTACCGCTTACCCTTTGGGGTTTGAGAAAAATAGATATATCCGGTTTCAATTGACTCGACTTCGGTTTTGCAAATACATGCGCATTTGTAATGACCAGGCCATCTTTGCGGATAATCGATCCCGTGCCCACACTTCCATTCTTTGAACCTTCTGAAGAAAGAATAAATACAACTCCGGGGCCGGTCTTCTGGTAAATTACTTTGGGTGAATAGGCGAATGCCTGAAATCCGATGAGCCAAAGTCCGATTGCTGCTGTAATTATTATTAATCTCGGCATTGGTTTGTTCATCGTCTTTCACCTCCTTTCGATACATTGTGTTTTGTTATTAATGAAAGATGTTGGTTTCAAAACATTTATTGTACATCCGGAAAGATTGGTTCCAATAAAAGTTTACACCAAATCTCAAGGATGATTCAAGTATACATCAGGGAATGTTGAAACTGCAATGAAATTGATCACACATGATGTGTGAAACGTGTCACAGCATATAAGCATGTGGAATTAATATGTTTTTCGATTCAATCCTGTCAGGTCGGTGATCGTTATCCTGTTTTCTTCCATAATAATCAGGTCTTTGTCACGCAGAGTTTTGAGGGCTTTATTGATGCTCTCCCGTGTTGAGCCAACCATATCACCCAGTTCTTTTTGTGTTAACGGCAGATCGATATGAATCGTGTCATCTATGTTATTACCGTAAGACTCGGCGAGTTCAATTAATTTTTTTGCAAGTCTTGCAGAAACATTCAGGAAACAGGTATCACCCAGAAAATCATCCGTTTTTCTCAACCGCTTGGTTAATTGTGAAAGTATTGATTTCATTGCAGTAATATTTGCCTGGAGAAAAGAGAGGAAATCTCTTCTACTCAGTAAATATATTTCCGAGGGTTCCAGTGCCAGGGCATCAGCCGATCTTGGTTCGCCGTCAAACATTGACATTTCACCAAATATGTCGCCTTCCGAAAATATGGTTACAATAACTTCATCGCCCAGCCTGGAGGGGAGTACGATCTTAACTGTGCCCTTTTTAACAATATAAAGGGCGGTTCCTTCATCGCCTTTTCTAAAAAGGGTCTGTCCTTTCTTGAGGGATTGAATACGTATGGATTCAAACAGGGTTTCGAGATCAGAATCGTTTAATGGGTTGAATAACGGTACCTGGGCCAGTAGGTTTAATTGATTTTCAGTGGCCATATGTTAACAGCTCCAGGAATTTAATGTTCAGTTCTCGAAATATGGGCTGGTACGGATACATGCCGATGGTGATCATTGACGGTCTCGTAAAAAGTCCAACTTCTGTGTTGTGCCGCATTTCGCAATCATTCAACTCCCCTGTTAAATAAAAAGACAGATTTAACAGGGCGGATCCGGTAAGTACGCTTCATGATTACGAAATTTGCACGCCTTGAATTTGAACTTTTTACGAGACCGTCTCATTCGGACTTTTTACGAGACCATCATCATCGTTTATTCAATTATCAAACATATCATAATGAAAAATAAAATGCACCAAATTTATCGCTTATTTACAGACAAAAATTTCGGTCGAATCCGCGTTTGCTTTTTATCATTTATTCTTGACATGGATGCATATCTTGTTTATAAAAACTCCTTTGGATAAGGATGATACACATCTATCGAATTTCCTCGAATTATCGTCGGTTTCATTTGATTTTTGATTATATTC
>JAUVGT010000300.1 GCA_030593645.1 Deltaproteobacteria bacterium | reverse complement strand
ATAGAAAACCCAAGTATCTCAGTAAAAAACAGCCTGGATTTTCGTTTGACTAAACTGACAAAAAAGTCCTTTTCCATATCGTTCAACGGAAATCCGGGTAAAGCCGTCCGTGACATGACATGGTAGACAGTCTTCTCACCTCTTGCTATTAAACGTGCAATACGAGGCATTTTTTACACTCCATCATTTGGGTTTAATAAATTAAGTATGAATAATAGAGCTGTACATTGGTTTCGGAATGGAAACAATCCGGTGAACTACTCTTTCTGAAGTGTGTAGAACTACCTATATTTATATGTAATTTTTAAAGCCATTGATTTGACTTGATTTCAAATTGTTCTAAAAGTATAGCTTACCCTGTCACTTGTACTCTTTTACCCGGAAGATTCGACGCGAAAAAGACCGCGCGCGTCTCACTTCGTCGTTCTGTGACACCAATAAAGATTCAATATGAAGATTGATTATAATAAAATTCATTCAAAATGTGGTTGGCATGAAAAGGCCATACTTGAAAGCAAAGTATGTGGTTGTTTTTATTGTTTGAGTATTTTTCCGCCCAATAAAATTACTGAATGGATAGAAGAGGATAAAGATTGTCCAAGAGGGGTTGGGAAAACTGCTGTTTGTCCTAACTGTGATATTGATTCAGTGCTTCCTGATGATATTGGGCATAAAATTACATTAGATTTACTTGAAAAAATGCAAGAAGAGTTTTTCTAATATGTAATAAAATCACAGAACCTGTCGCTTCACCATAACTGATCCCAAGGGCCTCGCGGCCCTCGGTCCAGGTGAGCTTGGGTTAGTTTCAAAGTTATGACACCAAAATTATGGTATAAATTAGCTGTAAAAATTACACCTTACAAAAACCGACTTCCAAAAATCGGAGTGGGATTTTTGATAGTATTTATTATTTCAATCATTGTTAATCTTGTTTTTTACGACGAACTTTTTCCTGCTGTGATAGTTCCACTTGGTGTTACTTTTATTATTGCAGGTATGGGTTTTGTTATATACTTTTTTAAAAAATATTCAGAAGAGAGCCATCCCACTTTTGAGTTGTATTGGGAATCAGCAGGTGTGTTAAGTAAATTTTGGCTATGGATTGTTTCAATACATATGACCATTTGGTATTTTGTTGTTGTTTTTATCACAGGAATAACACTGTTAATCACTATATTAATGGTAATTGGAGCGTTCCGAAACTAACACGCCAGTACAGTCAACAGCCAAAGTCGAGGCGCATTGGTAAAATGTTAAGTTGAAAAAGTTATCAATTTTTTATGAAGTCAGTGGACGCACTGGCTGTCCATGACTTCACCGTTATGTGCACAAAATGGAGAAACAAGTGGGGATTGATTATTTAGTGTTTGTAATATTGATTGTGGCAACACTTGCTGATTTATTGATTCCAGTTATATTAGGTTTGAAATATCCTGATTATGACCATTTTTGTGATACCATCAGCATCTTAGGCACAAATAAAAGCCCGGTAAAAAAGCAGGCAAATTTAAATTTTATCATAGTTGGAATTCTATTTATTGTATTTGCTTTTGGGCAAAGATTTGCTTTTAAAAGTGTTGAGTGGAGCCAAAATTTGTATGTATTTGGAATAATTGCATTTGGAATTGGTTGTGTTCTTGCTGGTATTTTTCAGGAAGACCCAAAAGGGGTTAAAGAAAGTGCTTCTGGAAAAATCCACGGAATTGCTTCTGGAATCGGATTTATATTTTTAATATTGAATCCATTATGGGCCGTCTTTATCGATGTTTTAGTAAAATATCAAGCATTTAACATTGTTCTATTTGGGGGTGGAATTGTTACTTTTGTAATATTCATCCTTTCAGAAAATAAAGAGACTGGATTATTAAAATATACTGGACTATTTCAACGTTTAAATTTGATTATTCTATATAGCTGTTTAGTATTCAATTTTACAGCGGTGACAAGTACAGGCTATTGAAGGATAGAGTTATGGGTTTGACAAATAAAATGCAAAAACAGGGTGGAAAACCGTCTGGATTATTTGGCACCATCATAGGTAAATAGATATCCTCCTGCAGACTCAAAATGGACGAATTTTCTGCAAATCAAGAATGCAAAAGACTATGAAGAAATATTGAAGTCAGCAGATTTTAGAGATGTTTGAATCGACGATAAAGATAAAAAGGGCTGGATTCGTGTATCCGCAAGAATAAACGATAACAAACACAATATGAAGCACATATCAAACCGGCTACTAAATAGATGACCATACTTCCATACTCTAGACATACCGTGCGAAAACGAAAAGCCAGTATTATCAAGCGATTTCCTGGATTCCGGCTCTTCACTTTGCTGCGGCTGGAATGACGTATTTAATTGCCGGGTTAACAAATCACTGCACTGGATTTTTACTCCACTCCGCTTTGTAAAAACCAGTGAGTTCAGGCGTACCCCTTTGAAATCAGGAGAAACTATCTATGAGCCTTCGATCAATTTCATCGTTCGATGGACAAGATAGAATTGATTCACGAAAATGGAGGGTGAGATGACAGAAGGAATAGTGCATAGCGAGAATCTTTTTTTTCCCGGTGTCAGCTCATGGAAATTTTCTGCTGTTTGATTACCCGTTCATACGCATCCTGCGCTTCTTTTAAAATCAGATGCTCCTGGTCTGTGTACCTGGGTGAGAAATGAAAACACGTAAATTGTTTGACCCGGGCTTTTCCGGCAATCGTGCCGGCCTGGCGGGCAGTGAGATGTCTTTTTTCCAGGGCAATGTCTTTGTGCTGATCAAGGAATGCAGCCTCAATAAAGAGATGATCCGATTGGTCCGCGAATTTAATCATTTTTTTTGCGTTGGATTCCGTGTATCCGGCATCGGCTAAATAGGTCACCTTTTGTCCGGGGGTGATAATGGCGATTTTCTGTGCCAGCTCATCGATGATAAATTCTTGTTTTTTCCCTGATTTTTCATTTAATTCAACTTCAAATTTCGAACCGGATTCTTGATTATTGAATAATGCATGTTTAAATTTTGTCAGCCATGGCCCGGTTTCAAGATCAAGATCTGTCAGGCTGTCTTTTTTGATATTCACATGGAAGCGTTCCTTAATGGAGAATCCAAGACAGGGTATGTCATGATCGAGCATGATCGTAGAAACGTTCAATCCCGGTTCTTTATGCAATACGTCATTAAATGGGAAAGTCTCAGGACCCTGGTCAGGGATAAAGCGGTTTTGACATTGATATCTGTTTTTTAAAATACGGTCGGAACGGACTTCTGTGACATGAATGGTAAAATGATTGGTGTAGTTTTCAACAAGGTTCCAGGAATAGCCTGCAAGCTTTCCTTCCACGTTCATAATAAACCCTTCCGGACCATACAGGTACAGATCTTTTTCCCGGCCGAGTACCAGCCTTAACAGATGATCAAAACCGATAAAATGATCGATATGTGTGTGGGTGACGAAGATGTGACTGATTTTCAGGATATCTTTTGCTGAAATAGAGGATATGTCACCCAGGTCGAATAAAATAGCGCGGTTTTCAAATATAAATGAGATAAACAGACCGGGGTCATCAAACGGCTCGTTGACAAGCCTGGGGTGTAATGAAGGGCGCATTATGCGGGAAGATATTTTCTAACCTGCTGATTGATACAATGGTAGATATCTTCATCAGCCCCATAGATATCGACCACTGATTTATGGTTGATCAGTTTTTCCAGCACGAAAGATGTCACAAATAAACTCACAATATGGGGTTGGGGGACCAGGTTTCGAAATGGTGCCAACTGGTAATCGATATCAAAATCTTCAAAACGGTTAAGATTGTTAATACATTGACTGATTTGTTCTTCAAGAATATTTTTACTGGTGGTTTCAACAAGCTTATTTTCAACAAGCTTCATGGCAATGGCATTGGAGAGAGGATCTATACAGTCTTTGACTTTATTTAGAATAACCCGGCGCGCATGCTCTTTTGAAGACTCAATCTTTGAAATGATACTTGCTTCCCGATTACTCGGTCTGAATGTCTTCCCCATGGTTCTGAATCCTTAGAATCGATCATTTAATTTTTTTGGATAATAATAGGTTGTGAACTGGTTTGCAAGGAAAATTTACATCTGTTCAATGATTATCTGCGGACTTTTTTTTCCATTCCAGTGGTTCCACTGCAATTTGAATATAATCTGATCAAAAAACCTGGGTTGCTGATGGTTTGTATTACAATGAAATTGTATTGCATTGATTATGTTCTCCGGATTTTTTGAATTTTTGTAAAGGCACATCCGCCTGTGGCATCCTCCAATAATGCTGGAATTTTTTACCCTGACATTTTTGGCGATAAAAATTGGTTCTGTATTTCCTGTTCCAAATGGTCCAAGTGATTCTATTTCATCGATCAAATCGTCGGTGATGCTGTCGAGTTTCAGTTCAAAATCGACAGGAAGGAACCGGTTGAAAATATCGGATGTTGTGTTCTTCGTAACCGATGTTTCAAAATAATCTCTAAACGGTTGAAGGTTATCTGCTTTCAATTTAAGGCCCGCCGCCATTGAATGCCCGCCAAAACCGGATAAATAATCGGTGCAATCCGCAAGCCCCCTGGTTATGTCAAAACCGGGTATACTGCGTGCCGATCCTTTGGCGATGCCATCTTGAATCGACAACAGGATTACCGGTCTGCTATATTGATCGACCAGTCTTGACGCCACGATTCCAAGAACACCGCCATGCCAATTACTGTTGGCCAGTACAAGCGATTTTTTATCTAATTTCCCGGGATTTGATTTTAAAAATGCCGATATCTCTTCAATGATCACTTTTTCAGTGGCTTTTCTTTCTGAATTATATTCTTCAAGAATCCGGGCCATTTTTACCGCACTATTTTTGTTTGGAGCTTTCAGAATATTTACAGCATGTTTTGCGTGCTCCATCCGACCGGGTGCGTTCAGCCTCGGGGCCAATCTGTATGAAATATCTTCAGAATTTAATTTTTTTTGACTGATCTTGCTTATCTTAACCAGCTCATCTATCCCGGGCCGTTTGTGATTCGACCTTAACCGTTCGATTCCAAAATGAGTCAGTATTCGATTGTCCTGTGTTAATGGTACGGCATCGGCAATGGTTCCGAGGGCGACCAGATCGCAGGAATTTTTAAGATTGGGTTCCAACCCCGGTTTCCAGAAGCCCTGGTTACGGAGATATTTCCTGAGGCAGATGAGCAGGATAAACACAACACCCACACCCGCAAGATTTTCATACCCTGAGCGGCAGTCATTTCTTTTTGGGTTAACCACTGCCGCGGCATCCGGAAACGGTGAGGTAATGCTGTGGTGGTCTGTAATGATGACATCTATTCCAGCCCGGTTGGCTGCCTGGACTGCTTCATAATCCGAAGACCCGCAATCGACGGTAATAATCAGGTTGATTTTTTCGGGTACGGCAACCTCCCCGATATGCTTTTCTTGAATACTGTAGCCCTCACGTAATCTATGAGGAATATAATACGATACATCAGCCCCGGCATTATTGAGAAAATCGAACAGGAGGACCACTGAAGTGATACCGTCCACATCATAATCACCGAATATCAATATTTTTTCTTGTTTTAATATCGCCTTGCTGATGCGGCTGACAGCGGCATCCATATCTTTCACTGAAAAAGGTGAACGAATGTGTTTCAGTGATGGGTTTAGGAAATCGATCGCAGCTTCAGGCGAGAGGATATTTCGATTGACCAATATTGACGCGGCTGCGCGGCTTAATTTCAATGTACCGCAGAGCTTATTTACGGCCTGATTATCCGGCTGGAGTATCTTAAGCTGTTTTTCCATGTGAGGGCCATATATCATTTCTTAACGCTGGAAAACAATAAAAATTATTTCAGAAGGATCTTCTCCAACTTTTGATCCGGGTGCAAGGGGTCAGAAAAGGACTTTAAACTTGACGGTCTCGTAAAAAGTCCAACTTCTGCGTTGTGCTGCATTTCGCAATCATTCAACTCCCCTGTTAAATAAAAAGACAGATTTAAGAGGGCGGGTCCGATAAGTACGCTTCATGATTACGAAATTTGCACGCCTTGAATTTGAACTTTTTACGAAACCGTCTCATTCGGACTTTTTA